>NZ_WPDC01000030.1:0-38523 GCF_035615595.1 Vibrio sp. R-1
TATTGCCACTCATCGGGCCTTGCTTGGCGGAGCGCATCAATAAATAGGCGCAGCCGAAGTGGATGACGACCGAGCGGATAGAAGCAGTTGATTTCTGTTGGCTGTGATTGCCATCCGTTGACGCAAGGAATGAGGCTGCCCGGATGTGCCGTTTCAAAACCATTGGCAAACCAAGTGGGAAGCAAGCCAATACCACGACCTTTAGCAATCGCATCGGCTTGCATGGCAAGATTATCGCTTTGTAAACGACTCTCTAGTGCTGGTAGTGAATAACTGCCGAACTCTGGATGGTACAGTTCAAGTTCCGCGCGCCGACAAGCAATAAAATCAATCCATGGGTGATGAATCAGCTCACGAGGATGGGTTGGTTTATCTCGATGGGCCAAATATTTTGGAGAGGCGTAAGCGGCATAGCGCCAATAGCCTAAGCGTTCTTTGCGATAACCCATGGGGGCGGCGTGTTCAATCCAAATAATCAAATCGGGCTCAAACACCTCATCACTGTGTTGAAACTGGCTGAGTAGCCGGATCTTCAATGTCGAATGCTGCTGCATAAACTCATCCAGTACTTGGCTGAGCCAGCCACGGATCAAATTAGGGTGCACCACCAGCGTGAGTTCGCCAGTGACTTGATTGTTCAATTCTTGCAACGCTTCCTGACTTTTATTGGCCAGTTCAAGTAGCTGCTCCGAGTAAACCGCGAACACTTCTCCTGCTTTGGTGAGTGTTAAGCGGTTGCCTTGACGCATCAACAAGCTTTGTCCCAAGTCCTCTTCGAGTTGCGCTAAACGGCGACTCAGGGTGGATTTAGGCTGTTCAAGCGCTTTGGCAGCGGCAGTCAGGCTCTTATGTTGGCAAAGCGCATGGAAGGCTTTTACAGCGCTGAGATCTTGCATAGGTATTTGACCCTTAAAGAATAATTACCACAGACGTTCCATATTTGGACCGAACTATTCCATGTGTCGATCTATCTCCAGTACAGAATATATGAATAATCCGCTTCTGAAATTAAGAATAATTATCATTTAAAGGAGTGGTAAATGTCCAGATTCAATCCATCCCCCGTCAGTTTATCTGTGACACTAGGCTTAATGTTTTCGGCTAGCGCTTTTGCTCAAGACGCGACGAAAACGGATGAAACCATGGTGGTCACTGCGGCGGGATACGCGCAAGTGATTCAAAATGCGCCAGCCAGTATCAGTGTGATTTCAAGAGAAGATCTGGAATCTCGCTATTACCGTGATGTGACCGATGCGCTAAAAAGCGTACCGGGTGTGACAGTCACTGGAGGGGGCGATACTACCGACATCAGCATTCGTGGTATGGGTTCAAACTATACCCTTATCTTGGTGGATGGTAAGCGCCAAACCTCACGTCAGACCCGTCCAAACAGCGACGGCCCGGGCATTGAGCAAGGTTGGTTACCGCCACTGCAAGCGATTGAGCGCATTGAAGTGATCCGCGGCCCGATGTCTACGCTGTACGGCTCGGATGCGATTGGCGGTGTGATCAACATCATCACTCGTAAAGATCAGCAGCAGTGGTCAGGCAATGTGCAGCTATCGACCGTGGTGCAAGAAAATCGCGCCTCAGGCGATGAACAAAGCGCTAATTTCTTCGTAACAGGACCTTTAAGTGATGCTCTATCGCTGCAAGTCTACGGGCAAACCACGCAACGCGATGAAGACGAAATTGAGCATGGTTACGGCGATAAATCACTGCGCAGCTTAACCTCAAAGCTCAACTACCAGCTCAATCCAGATCATCAACTGCAACTGGAAGCCGGTGTATCAGCCCAAGATCGCGAAAATAACGTGGGCAAGTCGGCGCAATCCAGCGGATGCCGAGGTACATGCAGCAATACCGATAACCAGTACCGTCGCAACCATGTTGCCGTCTCTCACCAAGGGGATTGGCAGGATGTTGGGCAGTCTGATACTTATCTGCAATATGAAGAGAACACCAATAAATCTCGTGAGATGAGCATTGATAATACTGTGTTCAAATCCACGTTAGTGGCTCCTATTGGTGAGCACATGTTGAGCTTTGGTGTGGAAGGTAAACACGAAAGTTTAGAGGATAAAACCTCCAACAAAATTTCATCTCGCACGCATATCTCAAACACTCAATGGGCGGGATTCATTGAAGATGAATGGGCGCTCGCAGAGCAATTCCGCCTGACCTTTGGTGGCCGTCTGGATCATGATAAAAACTACGGCAGCCACTTCAGCCCACGTGTGTATGGCGTATGGAATCTCGATCCTCTATGGACAGTAAAAGGTGGTGTTTCTACTGGCTTCCGTGCACCGCAATTACGTGAAGTGACGCCGGATTGGGGGCAAGTTAGTGGCGGCGGTAATATTTACGGCAACCCGGATTTACAGCCTGAAACTTCGATTAACAAAGAACTGAGTTTGATGTACAGCACAGGCTCAGGTCTGGCGGCATCGTTAACCGCTTTCCATAATGATTTTAAAGATAAAATCACCCGCGTCGCTTGCCCTGCGAATATTTGTACTGCCGGCCCCAACCAATGGGGTGCAGCTCCTACTTATCGTGTGAATATTGATGAAGCGGAAACCTATGGTGCAGAAGCTACGTTAAGTCTGCCGATCACCGAAAGCGTTGAGTTATCGTCTAGCTACACGTACACCCATTCGGAGCAAAAATCAGGGAATTTTGCTGGCCGTCCACTACTGCAGTTACCTAAACATCTGTTCAATGCCAACTTGAGCTGGCAAACCACAGATCGCCTCAATAGTTGGGCTAACCTCAACTATCGTGGCAAGGAGATGCAGCCGGAAGGTGGGGCGTCGAACGATGATTTCATCGCGCCAAGCTACACCTTTATCGATACTGGCGTGACTTACGCACTCACCGATACCGCAACGATTAAAGCTGCGGTGTACAACCTGTTTGATCAAGAGGTGAATTACGCGGAGTATGGCTATGTAGAAGATGGCCGCCGCTACTGGTTGGGCTTAGACATCGCCTTCTAATTGCTAGAGGTTTAGAGGATTGGCGGCAGCGCCAATCCTCTGTGTGTTTCGCGATCGGCGGTGGAATCATTTATTGCACAGGATCGCCGTGCCAAAGCTTAGAGTATCGGTTACTATTGCCAACCAATCTGATAGCGATAGGCGAGATACGATGCTGAGGGTAGCAATTAACGGCTTTGGGCGCATTGGGCGTAACGTATTACGTGCAGTGTATGAAAGTGGTAAACGTGACCGCATTCAAGTGGTTGCGGTGAACGAGCTTGCCAAGCCAGATGCGATGGCACACCTCCTGCAGTACGATACTAGCCACGGTCGCTTTGGCAAAAAAATCAGCCATGATCAGCAGCATATCTATGTTCACCATCAAAATGGTGAGTATGACTCAATCCGCATTCTGCATCTTTCGGAAATTCCTCTCTTACCTTGGCGTGATTTAGGCGTGGATTTAGTCCTCGACTGTACAGGTGTGTATGGTTGCCAAGAGGATGGTCAGCAACATATTGATGCGGGCGCGAAGTTAGTTTTATTTTCCCATCCTGGTGCTAGCGATCTCGACAACACCATCATCTATGGCGTGAATCATGAGACGCTCACTGCTGAGCATAAAATCGTCTCTAACGGTTCTTGTACCACCAACTGCATTGTGCCCATCATCAAGGTATTGGATGACGCATTCGGCATTGATTCTGGCACCATCACCACCATCCATTCCTCGATGAACGATCAACAAGTGATTGATGCGTATCATAATGACTTACGACGCACACGAGCGGCCAGTCAATCGATCATTCCGGTTGATACTAAGTTGCATAAAGGTATTGAAAGAATATTTCCGAAATTTTCTAACAAATTTGAAGCGATTTCGGTGCGTGTACCGACAGTAAATGTGACCGCGATGGATTTAAGTGTCACAATTAAATCAAATGTGAAAGTTAATGACGTAAATCAAACCATTGTGAACGCATCTCAGTGTACATTACGTGGCATTGTTGACTATACTGAAGCGCCTTTGGTTTCCATCGATTTTAACCACGATCCGCACAGCGCGATTGTGGATGGGACACAAACGAGAGTCAGTAACGGTCAGTTAGTAAAAATGCTCGTTTGGTGTGATAACGAATGGGGCTTTGCCAACCGGATGTTAGATACCGCATTGGCAATGCAGGCCACGCAGTAGCGGCTAAGCATGCACTTCAAATCAGGTTTGAACATTGAAACCCGAAGGACGCATCCCCATATCGGTAAACAGCTAAGATTTTACCGACTCGGCAGGGTCGCCGAGTTGCAGAATTTTCATTTCTTTAAATAGTTTGAGAGGACAAATCATGTCTGTAATCAAGATGATTGACCTGGATCTTGCAGGTAAACGCGTATTTATCCGTGCTGACCTGAACGTACCAGTAAAAGACGGCAAAGTGACTTCTGATGCACGTATCCTTGCATCACTACCTACCATTAAGCACTGCTTGGAAGCGGGTGCGAAAGTAATGGTCACTTCTCACCTAGGTCGTCCAACGGAAGGTGAGTACGCTGAAGAGTTCTCTCTACTGCCTGTGGTTAACTACCTGAACGATGCTCTCGATTGCGAAGTTCGCCTAGTAAAAGATTACCTAGACGGCGTTGAACTGAACGCAGGTGAACTGGTTGTTCTGGAAAACGTTCGCTTCAACAAAGGCGAAAAGAAAAACGAAGAAGCACTGTCTAAGAAATACGCAGCACTGTGTGACGTATTCGTGATGGATGCGTTTGGTACTGCGCACCGTGCTCAAGCTTCTACTCACGGCGTTGGCATGTTTGCTCCTATCGCTTGTGCAGGTCCTCTACTGGCTGACGAACTTGAAGCGCTAGGCAAAGCAATGGACAAACCAGCTCGTCCAATGGTGGCTATCGTTGGTGGTTCAAAAGTTTCTACTAAACTGACTGTACTTGAGTCACTGTCAAAAATTGCTGACCAACTGGTGGTTGGCGGTGGTATTGCGAACACTTTCATCGCTGCAGCGGGTCACAACGTAGGTAAGTCTCTGTATGAAGCTGACCTTGTTGAAACAGCGAAAAAACTGATGGAAGAGTGTGCGATTCCTGTGGCGACTGACGTAGCTTGTGCCAAAGCTTTCGATGAGAACGCAGAAGCCGAAATCAAACACGTTTCTGAAGTTCAAGATGACGACATGATTTTCGACTTGGGTCCAAACTCAACGGCTGAACTGGCTGAGATCCTGAAAAACGCGAAAACTATCCTGTGGAACGGCCCAGTAGGCGTATTCGAATTCAAGAACTTTGAAGCGGGTACTCGTGGTATCGCAGAAGCGATCGCACAATCAGAAGGCTTCTCTGTTGCTGGTGGCGGTGACACGCTAGCGGCGATCGACAAGTTTGGCATCAAAGCCGATGTTTCTTACATCTCTACTGGTGGCGGCGCGTTCCTTGAGTTCGTTGAAGGCAAAAAACTGCCTGCGGTAGAAATGCTGGAAGCACGCGCTAAAGCGTAATAATCGAATGAGAGCGGGGGGAAGACTCCCGCTTTCTTGTTTGCTGCACGGCGAGCATTTGTTTGGTAGAATGCCGCGATTGGTGAGCAAACGTTTGCAAGAATTGAAACTTACCGTTTTTATTTTTTAAAACGACAGAAAATAGGATTCCATCCATGTCTAAGATCTTTGATTTTGTAAAACCTGGTGTTATCTCTGGTGATGACGTACAGAAAGTTTTTGAAGTAGCGAAACAAAATGGCTTTGCACTTCCAGCAGTAAACTGTGTAGGTACTGACTCTGTAAACGGCGTTCTAGAAGCAGCAGCAAAAGTGAAAGCGCCTGTTATCGTGCAGTTCTCTAACGGCGGCGCAGCATTCTTTGCTGGTAAAGGTCTGAAACTTGAAGGTCAACAAGCACAAATTCTGGGCGCGATCGCGGGTGCGAAATACGTTCACACTGTAGCGGAAGCTTACGGCGTTCCAGTGATTCTGCACACTGACCACGCAGCGAAAAACCTACTACCTTGGATCGACGGTCTGCTAGACGCGGGTGAAAAACACTTCGCAGAAACCGGCAAACCACTGTTCTCTTCACACATGATTGACCTGTCTGAAGAGTCTCTGGAAGAGAACATCGAGATCTCTGCAAAATACCTAGAGCGCATGGCGAAAATGAACATGACTCTGGAGATCGAACTGGGTTGTACTGGCGGTGAAGAAGACGGCGTTGATAACTCAGATATGGATTCTTCTGAGCTGTACACTTCTCCAGAAGACGTGGCATACGCTTACGAGAAACTGAACGCAATCAGCCACCGTTTCACTATCGCGGCTTCTTTCGGTAACGTACACGGCGTTTACAAGCCAGGTAACGTGGTTCTGACGCCAACTATCCTACGTGATTCTCAAAAATACGTTTCTGAGAAGTTTGGTCTGCCAGAAAACTCTCTGAACTTCGTATTCCACGGCGGTTCAGGTTCTTCTCTGGAAGAAATCCGTGAGTCAATCTCTTACGGCGTGATCAAAATGAACATCGATACTGATACTCAGTGGGCAACATGGGATGGTATTCGTCAATACGAAGCGAAAAACCATGACTACCTGCAAGGTCAAATCGGCAACCCAACCGGTGAAGATGCACCGAACAAGAAGTACTACGATCCACGCGTATGGCTACGTGCTGGTCAAGCAGCCATGGTTGCTCGTCTAGAGAAAGCGTTCTCTGATCTGAACGCGATCGACGTACTGTAATTCGTATTTCGAATTCGATTGAATGAAGAAACCCGCCAAGTGCGGGTTTCTTTTTTATGCAGTCTCAGTGGGATGGGTAGCAGAGAGATCGAATATTGTTTAACCTGTAACGGGAGCGTAGCAAATATTACGTAACCTTCTGTTTTGTCATTATTTACCAAACTTTGACTTTGCGAAGCGTTAAGTATGCGCTATTTTGCCAAAATTCTGACTTTTGGTGGTTTATTTGAGTGGGATGTTTATCATTTCTCATTATTTCCGCTAATTTTTTGATTACTTGTAAGAGGAATACACTATGGCTGGTGAATCGATTGGTGTTGAAGTGCCTATCGTCGAAAGTTTTAACCAAGTGAATACTTGGTTAACCAATAATTCGGATCTTTTGATTCAGTACGGCGTGAATGTGATTTCCGCTATTCTGATCCTATTTATCGGTAACCTTGTGGTTAAAGGGGTTGCAGGTAGTGTGGCGAATGTATTGAAAAAGAAAGAGATGGATAAGGCTGTCGTGGAGTTTATCCACGGTCTTGTTCGTTATACATTGTTCATCATTGTTCTGATTGCAGCGTTGAGCCGTATTGGTGTGCAAACTGCGTCGGTTGTCGCTGTGATTGGTGCTGCGGGTCTGGCCGTTGGTTTGGCTCTACAGGGTTCGCTGTCTAATTTTGCAGCCGGTGTACTGATTGTGGCATTCCGCCCATTCAAATCCGGTGATTATGTGGAAATTGGTGGCGTCGCCGGCTCGGTTGATTCTATCCAAATTTTCCAAACTGTCCTGAAAAGCCCAGATAATAAAATGGTTGTGGTACCAAACTCGGCGGTCATTGGCGGCGCTATTACTAACTATTCACGTCACGAAACGCGTCGTGTCGACATGGTGATTGGGGTTTCTTACAAGTCTGATCTGCAGAAAACCAAACGTGTTCTGCGTGAGACGCTGGAAAAAGATCCTCGTATCCTCAAAGATCCAGATATGACAATTGGTGTGCTGACGCTGGCGGATTCATCAATCAACTTTGTGGTTCGTCCATGGTGTAAAACTTCGGACTATTGGGCGGTGTACTTTGATTCAATGCAAGCGATCAAAGAAGCGCTGGATGCCAACGGTATCGAAATTCCATTCCCACAAATGGATGTGCATCTGAACAAAATCAATTAATGGTTTTGCTATATATAAAATACCAGAGCGGAGTGTTTACTCCGCTTTTTTGTCGGTAATAGCTTAATTTAACCAGTGATTGAGATATAAGTTCTTAGTCAACGCGAAGGCAATAATGAACATCATCGCGGCGACTGCCATATCAATCACTTGTCTGACTCTAGGTTTAGAGAGTGTGGTGCTCAATTTTGCTGCTCCGAGTGAAAGAGTAAAAAACCACACGAATGAGGCGAGAATGGTACCAATGGCAAATGAGATACGCTCATCACCTTGGAATTGGCCTCCGATTGACCCTAAGATCACCACGGTATCCAAATAGAGATGCGGGTTAAACACAGTGACCGCAAAGGCACCAAAAATGACCGCTTTACGTCCTGCAACCATCGGATTTGCCGTGGATTCAGATGCTTGGGGCGGTTTGAGCGCAGCACGCAAAGAAAGAAACCCATAACCACACAGA
The DNA here is from genome assembly GCF_035615595.1 of Vibrio sp. R-1. Lineage (NCBI taxonomy): Bacteria > Pseudomonadati > Pseudomonadota > Gammaproteobacteria > Vibrionales > Vibrionaceae > Vibrio > Vibrio sp. R-1. The sequence goes on from NZ_WPDC01000030.1 coordinate 8,340, forward strand.
AAAATAATTCCAGCCAAAGTGACACCAATTAACAAGCTGGTATTTTGCGAGATGAGAGCACCACCGCCAAAAATCCCCAGCGTGATAAAAATCATATCCAGCACCCCACAAGTGGCTGCGGTGGTTAAGTGGTGATGACGTTTAATCCCTTGATTTAATACATAAGCATTTTGAGCACCAATGGGAATAATCATGGTCGCTCCCAAGCTGAATCCTTGTAGCAGAATCCACCAGTTCATTTTTTACCTCATACCGCATGATTGGAGTGTGATTTCGTTCCGATTTGAAGTTGCAACGTCAGATCGAAGGGATAGGCTGAGCAAGATAATAATTTGAGGTGGATAAGTATAATTAATGATTTTAATATCATATTAACAAGGCTAATAAATAGATAAGGAAAGCAATGCGTGGTCTGGATTATCGGTGGATTGAAGCTCTAGATAGTGTGGTGAGTAAAGGCAGTTTTGAACGAGCGGCTGAGCAGCTCTTTATCTCCCAATCTGCTGTCTCACAACGGATTAAACAGTTAGAAAAATACTTAGCTCAGCCAGTGTTGATCCGTGAGCAGCCACCAAGGCCAACCTTGGTTGGCAAAAAGTTGCTTGGGCTCTATCGCCGAGTCTGTTTAATCGAACAAGAGTTGGTTCCGGAGTTGACGAACCAAGAGCACGTTCGCCCGGTTTCTATGTCGATTGCGACCAATGCAGATAGCCTAGCCACTTGGTTGTTACCGGCGCTGGATAAGGTAATGAAAAGCCGCCAAGTGGAATTGAATCTGGTGATTTATGGTGAGTCACGTACCCTCGATAAGCTCAAAAATGGTGAAGTGGTCGGTGCAATCAGTTTGGAGCCGCAGCCGATCACTGGGTGTAGCGCTGAGTATTTAGGCCAGATGGAGTATCTGTGCGTCGCAAGCCCAGAGTTCTATCAAAAATACTTTGCTAAGGGGGTCACCCCGCGTTCATTAATCAAAGCGCCTGCGGTGTCTTACGATCAATATGACGAATTGCACAATAAATTCTTATGGGATTACTTTGCTGTACCACGCGATAAAGTCATCAACCACACGGTTGGCAGCTCAGAAGCTTTCGTCCGTTTAGCGCTTTCTGGCGCGGCTTACTGTTTGATCCCACGTTTGCAGATCATTTCGGAATTGGAAAGCGGTGCTCTCATCAATATGACGCCTGATTTTATGCTGTCATATCCGATTTTTTGGCATCATTGGCAGCTTGAAACGGGCGTCTTACTTGAAATTAGCGAAGCGATCACCGCTTATGCGAAAAGCGTACTGCCCCAATAATTGACCGAGTCAAAGTTGTGTGATTTTTATGCGTAGAGACTGAATCTATGCACTGCTTCGCTTATGATGTGGGCAGTCGATGACATTAAGGATCGAAACGATGAAATTATTTGCACCGGTGGTTTTACTGCTCTCTGTTCTTTCAAGCCCTACCTTTGCACAGGAATGGGATTTTCCACATATTTCGACTTCAGGTTATGGTGAAGTGACTGCTGTACCTGATATGGCGGAGTTTTCCGTGAAGGTTGTTGAATCGACAATGAATGCGGAACAAGCGAAAGCGGCAGTGGATAAGGCGGTAACGGAATTCACCTCAAAATTGGTGAAATCCGGTGTCGCACAGCAGAATATCTCGAGCTCAAATCTGTACATCAACCCGCAATATCACTATCCAGCAAACGGCAAGCCAGAGTTAGTGGGCTATCAAGCATCTCGCTCGATTACAGTCAGGGTCGAAGAGGTGAGTAAGCTGAATCAGTATCTGGATATCGCCTTAGAGTCTGGTATCAATCAAGTCAATAGCATTCAATTGAAGGTGCGTGATCAAGAGAAATACCAGCAGCAAGCGCGTATGGCGGCGATTGAAGATGCCAAGCTCAAAGCTCAGTCTTTAGCTAAGGGATTTGAGCGCCGCTTAGAAGGCGTTTGGCGGATAGACTACAACACGCCAAGTGTTGAGCCGATCATGATGCGAGCGGCGAATCTAAGCGAAAAAATGGATGTGGCAGATACCTATCAAGAGTCTTCCTTGGTGATTCGTGATCGAGTGGATGTGGTATATAAGTTGGCACCATAGCCAATGTTAAGTCAGCATAATGATGAAGAGTGGGGGCGACGAAAGTCGCCCCTATTTGCTTATTTTTATTCATATTTTATACAAAGCCGCTTTTCGAGATGGGCGGCTTTTTCTATCTTATTGTATTGATTTTAAAAATGACCGTTTGTCATTTTTTCATTACAGTTAGACTAAAGTCTAATATTGCTGATTTATTGAGCTAGACTGGGTAATAAGTAAACTGCTGACCTTTTCATCAATAATGCTCATTGATTGAAAGAAAGTGACAGTTACTTTCTGTGGTGCTTAGGCATAGGGAATCAAACACACTGAGCAACTGAGAGGCAGTGTATGTTGAATCATCTTCTGGTCAGACTAACGATTGGCTGTTTGTTGGTATTAGGCATTAAGCTCAGCGCACTTTATTTTCTACCTATGGTGCTTTTGCTCAATACTCATCACAAAGAGTTTTTCGGTTGGTAATAAAAAACGGAGCCCATTGGGCTCCGTTTTTTATATCGTTTTCAGCGAGGCGAGGCCGTCGCATTCGTCCGATTACAGTACGTGTACTGATGCAGTGTTCGTTGTGCCAGAAGCAACCAGTGCGCCTGAAACCATCACTACGATGTCGCCTTTCTTGCCAAGGCCAGATTGCAGCGCAATCTCTTTACCTAGGTGGTAGAAAGCGTCAGTGTTGTCAATCGCGTCAACCACAACTGGCGTTACACCTTTAGAAAGCACTAACTGAGCTGCTGTTTTCTTGTTGGTGGTGACTGCAATAATGTTAGCCGTTGGGAAGTACTTACGAACTGAACGAGCAGATTTACCCGCTTCAGTTGCTACGATGATCAGTGGCGCTGCCAGTTTCTCAGCGGTGTCTACTGCACCTTTACATACGGCTTCAGTGATACGTAGACGTGGGCTGTCTAGGCGTGAACCCAGTTCTGCTTTCAGTACAGGATCAGTACGCTCAGCGATTTGCGCCATGATCTTCACCGCTTCAACTGGGTACTTACCTTTTGCTGTTTCGCCAGAAAGCATTACAGCATCAGTACCATCCATGATCGCGTTCGCAACGTCGCCCGCTTCTGCGCGAGTTGGACGTGGGTTCTTTATCATTGAATCCAGCATTTGCGTCGCCGTGATAACCACTTTACGTGCACGGTTACATTTCTCGATCATCATCTTTTGAGCGAAGATAACTTCTTCTGCTGGGATTTCTACACCTAGGTCGCCACGTGCAACCATGATGCCGTCAGACAGCTCAAGGATCTCATCGAAGTTGTCCAAGCCTTCTTGGTTTTCGATTTTAGAGATGATTTGAATGTTTTGACCGCCGTGTGAAGCTAATACTTCACGGATTTCTTTCACGTCAGAACCTTTACGGATGAAAGAGGCAGCAACGAAATCAACGCCTTGCTCACAACCAAATTTCAGGTCGTTTTTGTCTTTTTCAGACAGTGCTGGCAGATTGACAGAAACACCTGGCAGGTTAACACCTTTGTTTTCACCCAGAGCGCCGTTGTTCAGAACTTTACACTTCACTTCAGTGTCTGTGGTCGCCAGTACTTCCATCTCGATAAGACCGTCGTCAACCAGAATACGGTTGCCCACGTTCAGGTCTTTTGCAAAACCAGAGTAAGTGACTGCTACGCGCTCTTTGTTACCAACAACTTTTGTGTCAGTTGTGAAAGTGAACTCTTGGCCTGCGACCAGATCCACATCGTCACCGTTTTCCAGCTTGATAGTACGGATCTCTGGGCCTTTAGTATCCAGTAGGATCGCCAGTTGTTTACCGGTCACTTCCATCACTTTACGGAAGTTAGTGATACGAGTGCCGTGCTCAACGTAGTCACCGTGAGAGAAGTTGAGACGCATAACATTCATGCCAGCGTTTACAAGCTCAGTCAGTTTCTCTACAGACTCAGTTTTTGGGCCAATCGTACATACGATTTTGGTCTTTTTCATGGAAGAGTTTCTCCGATAAACAAAATGATTTTGAAGTTGGTGGTGGTTTTGAAGTGTTCTCGGCGGTAGCAACTTTATTTCGTCAATTGCCAAGTCTAGCTCACGAGTTCACAGCACTCCAAAACTGAAAGTCTTTCAACAGATTTAGTCATTTTATGACTGACTGTTTGATCAAAAATTTCAGAAAAATCGCCAGTTAGCGGCAGTATGGCGCGGGCTATGGGCGTTATTTTTACTCAATTCTGTAATTTTTTTTCTTTTCGAGGCCGAATTCTACCATTGAATGACAGTAATATCACTGTCTAAGAATTGTCTTAGGACAAGGTTTTAGCGTGAAATATTAATTTTTTGGATCGAAATAAATGGACTTATTTATTTCGTTTTAACTATACTTCGTTTCGATTCGTAACTTTTATTGTGTTTTATAATGTCGAAACGAAATACACAACTGAGAAGGCACACAATAGTTAAGCTGGTTAATGAACAAGGTGAGGTGAGTGTTGAGGCTCTCTCTTCTCAGTTTGAAACATCAGAAGTGACTATTCGCAAAGACTTAGCTTCTCTTGAAAAAAATGGCCAATTGCTGCGTCGCTATGGTGGTGCTATCGCATTACCGAAAGAAGTGATGCACGATGAATTGAATGAAAAAGTTTCAGTTCGAAAGATTTCTCTGGCTAAAGCTGCAGCGAAACTAATCCGTGATCATAATCGGATTGTGATTGATAGTGGCAGCACCACGGCGGCGTTAATTCAGCAACTGAATGACAAGCGAGGGCTGGTCGTGATGACCAACTCATTGCATGTCGCGAATGCACTCAATGAATTAGAAAATGAACCCACACTGCTGATGACTGGCGGTACTTGGGATACCCATTCTGAATCCTTCCAAGGCAAAGTCGCAGAATCGGTACTGCGCTCTTACGATTTTGACCAGCTGTTTATCGGTGCTGATGGCATCGATCTTGACCGGGGGACGACCACGTTCAATGAGCTGGTTGGGCTTAGCAAAGTGATGGCTGAAGTCTCGCGTGAAGTGATCGTGATGATTGAGTCAGACAAAGTGGGCCGCAAAATTCCGAACTTAGAGCTGAGCTGGGACAGCATTGATGTCTTAGTCACAGATCATGAATTGAGTGACGAATTTGCCAAACAAATTGAATCTCACCAAGTGCGCGTGATCCGTGCAACCGTGAAATAAAAATCTCTTAGCGCGACTTATTAAGTCAGGGCGCGACAGTATAAAAATATGGAGTTTAACTATGTGTGGAATTGTTGGTGCGGTTGCACAACGCGATGTTGCTGAAATTTTAGTACAAGGCCTACGCCGTCTTGAATACCGCGGCTATGACTCTGCGGGCCTAGCTGTCGTGGATAGCGATAAGCAGCTCACGCGTTTACGCCGTTTGGGTAAAGTACAAGAGTTGGCGGATGCGGTTGAAGCGGCGCAAGTCGCGGGCGGCACAGGTATCGCGCATACCCGTTGGGCAACGCATGGTGAGCCTTCTGAGATCAATGCTCACCCCCATCTTTCTGGTGACATTACGGTGGTACACAACGGCATTATCGAAAACCACGAAATGCTGCGTACTATGCTGCAAGAGCGTGGTTATGTGTTTACTTCACAAACGGATACTGAAGTCATTGCTCATTTAGTGGAGTGGGAATTGCGCAGTGCTTCGTCTTTACTAGAAGCGGTGCAAACCACCGTTAAACAGCTTACAGGAGCTTACGGCACTGTGGTGATGGATCGTAACGACCCTTCGCGCTTAGTGGTCGCTCGCTCAGGTAGCCCAATTGTGATTGGTTTTGGTATCGGTGAAAACTTCCTCGCGTCAGACCAACTCGCGCTACTTAACGTCACACGCCGCTTTATGTATCTGGAAGAGGGGGATGTGGCGGAAATGACTCGTCGTGATGTGCGCGTATTTGATGCTCTGGGGCAACCCGTACAACGTGAAATCAGCGAATCCAATCTAGAACATGATGCTGCGGACAAAGGTCACTACCGCCACTACATGCAAAAAGAGATTTTCGAGCAGCCAAAGGCGCTGATCAACACCATGGAAGGGCGTATTACCCATGACAGCGTGGTGGTGGAAAGCATTGGTGTGCACGCGGCAGAGATTTTGGCAAAAGTGGAACATGTACAGATCGTCGCCTGCGGTACCTCTTATAATGCAGGGATGACGGCACGTTACTGGTTTGAATCGTTAGCGGGTGTGAGTTGTGATGTCGAAATCGCGTCTGAATTCCGCTATCGCAAATTTGTCACGCGCCCCAATAGCCTACTGATCACTTTATCTCAGTCTGGTGAAACGGCAGATACCTTAGCCGCGCTACGTTTAGCGAAAGAGAAAGGCTACATGGCGGCGATGACGATTTGTAACGTTGCGGGCTCCTCTCTCGTGCGTGAATCGGATTTCGCCTTTATGACTCGCGCAGGCACTGAGATTGGTGTGGCTTCAACCAAAGCCTTTACTACTCAGCTAGTTACATTGTTGATGCTGGTGACTGCACTTGGTAAGCAGCAACAGCGCATTGGTCGCGAGTTAGAAGCTGATATCGTACACGCATTGCATCAACTGCCGAAGCAGATTGAAACCGCATTGTCGTTTGAAAAACAGATCGAAACGCTCGCGGAAGACTTTGCCGATAAGCATCACACCCTCTTCTTGGGGCGCGGTGAGTACTACCCGATTGCGGTAGAGGCCTCTCTTAAACTGAAAGAGATCTCTTACATCCACGCAGAAGCCTATGCAGCGGGCGAGCTAAAGCATGGCCCATTGGCGTTAATTGATGCGGATATGCCAGTGGTTGTGGTTGCACCAAGCAATGAACTGTTAGAAAAGCTTAAATCCAATATTGAAGAAGTGCGCGCGCGCGGTGGTTTACTGTACGTATTTGCCGATGAAGTGGCGGGCTTTGAAGCGGATGAGACGATGAAAATCATTGCGATGCCGCATGTTAGCGAGATTGTGGCTCCGATTTATTACACCATCCCAATGCAACTGCTCTCTTACCATGTGGCTTTAATCAAAGGTACCGATGTTGACCAGCCTCGTAACCTTGCTAAAGCGGTAACTGTCGAGTAAATGTTCAATAAATCAAAGGGCTACCAGAGGGTAGCCCTTTGTTTATCCAGCGCATTGCCATTAAGGATTGGTATTTAAATACGCTTGTGTCGAGATCCGAGTCCAATCACGCACTTTGGTTAAGTATGCCTGCTGAGAGTCGATGATCTCTTTAGCGAGCGGATCGCTTGCTGCCTGCTCTTGCAGAAGCTCATTGTTGGCTTGGCGTAGCGCGGCAAGTACTGCGGGTGGAAAGTCACGAACTTTGATGTCTGGGTACTCACTTTTCATCGCTGCCCAGCTTGTCGCATTCGCATCGATCGCTTGGTTGTACATATCGAAAGCGGCGACACGGAAAGCGGTTTCTAAAATCACTTGGATGTCTTTTGGTAGCGTATCCCACTTCTTCTTATTGACTAAAAATTGCGTTTCTGAGCCCGGTTCATGCCATGCGGTGTAATAGTAAGGGGCGATTTTATGAAAACCCATGCGCAGATCAAAGGCTGGGCCAACCCATTCCAGTGCGTCGATGGTGCCGCGTTCTAGCGAGGTATAAAGCTCTCCCGGTGCAATGTTCGTCGGTTTCGCGCCAAGTTTTGCCAACACTTCACCCGCAAATCCCGGAATACGCATTTTCAGCCCTTGCAGATCGTCAACGCTGTTGATCTCTTTTTTAAACCATCCGCCCATTTGAATATCTGAGTTACCGCCCGGAAACGACAAGAGGTTATGCGGCGCGTACACCTTCTCCATCAACGGCATCCCGCCGCCATAATAGAACCAAGCGTATTGCTCAGTTGCGATCATGCCAAACGGCATCGAAGAGAAAAAGAGGGTATTCGGAACCTTGCCTTTCCAATAATAAGAGCTGGAGTGACCAAGATCGTATTGACCGGATTTCACCATATCAAACACACCCAGTGGGGCTTTGTGTTTGTTGGCCGAGTCGATACGGATTTGAATGCGGCCATTGGACATTTCAGCGGCCAATTTCGCCATGTTTTTTGGTGCATCGCCGAGGATAGGAGTATTCGTCCCCCACGTTTCGGCAAGCGTCAGTTTATAAACGGGTGGTTCGTTGGCCTGCGCGGTTCCTAAAACCGTGCTCAGGACAAGGGCCAGCATGATGCGGCTTTTATTTAAATAGGTTGTGATTGACATAACTTCCTCATTGTTATCGTTATTGAAGCTGTAGAGTCTAAGTTGCTGAAAAAAGAGTCAATCATCAAGGGTGGCAGAAGGGGAGGAGTGTTTTAGTCTGAAATACTAACTTTGCACGTAAATGAAGCATGATACCCATGACTAGTCAGTATCAAACTGGCGATATTGAGAGGAAATTTTGACTCGGTAGCATTTTATTTTGATTCAAGAAATGTTTGATGGGTCACGCCAAGATGAAGCACCTTGGCGTGATGGGTTAGATATCGCTGAAATATTGGTGGGTGGCAAGATAGCGCAGAGCTTCAGATTGCCCCATGTAACGCGCTAAGGTTTTTGTGGGTACATTGCGAAGATCAACCACGATCAAGCCATCTAGTGCGTTATTGAAGGCAGGATCCACATTAAAGCTCACCAGCTTTCCGTTTAATCCTAGATACTGGCGTAGTAGCACCGGAATTCCCTTTCCTTCATCGATCCGAGCTATTACTCGTGACAGGAGTTGCAAGTCGGCAAGTGACGTCAAAAGGCTGGCATTCCATTGTGCTTGGCCAGTAGGTAGAGGGTTGGTGGCCATCACTAACTCGGCTTGTTCACTATCGTAATAGTGCAGAGTCATGGTATCGGCGAGTAAACGTCTGGCTTGTTCACTGTAATCGTTGCTGATACTCACAGGGCCAAAAAGGTGGGTATATTGTGGGTGGCGTTCGACATAAGTACCAATGCCTTTCCAAAGCAAAAGCAGGGCCGCCATGCTTTTTTGATATTGGCTGTCAATCACCGAACGCCCCATTTCAATCGCATTGCCCATGTTATTGAGGAAACGTTGATCATAATGAAATAGGGTACTGGAGTAGAGGCCGCTGATCCCCTTGTGCTCAATAAGCTTATCAACGAGCCCTAAACGGTATGCGCCCACCAGCTGATTTTTCTCTCTATCCCAAATGAATAGGTGAAGGTAATCGCGATCAAATCGATCAATATCCAGCGCACAGCCCGTTCCTTCGCCCACCTCACGGAAATTCAACTCGCGAATGCGGCCAATTTCATGCATCAACGAAGGAATGTTATCCGCTGTGGTGCAATACACATCAAATTGGTTATGGCGCAGCATATGGTCGGCGTAAGGCAACTGCGCGATATCTTCGAGCAGATCGGCTAATGGAAGGCGCTCTGCAACGGGAGGCAAGGATCGATCACTGGCGGTCTTGTTGCGCACGGGAGAAGATTGCAAAAGATAGGTATTGAGGCGCAGATAATTGACCAACTGTTGATCACAAAGATGCTGTACTTCGCTGTGTGAAATCCCCTCACCAATCGCGATACCAATTTGAGTATGCTGCTTATTGAGCAGCTCGCGCCCCAACATCAAGGTGCGCAGCATAGGGTGAATTTTTCCTGCAAGGTAAAAAGGGGTTGAGTTATGGCCATCAATATAAACTGGGACCGTATGCGCTTGATGTTTTTTAACGAGGCGGCTGACCGATTGGCTCCACTCTTTGTCTTCCAAACGACCTTGCTTGCTGTCAACCAATTGGGAGACCTCCCCAGCAGGAAACATCAGCAGTAACCCACCTTGCTCAAGGTGCTTATGCGCTTGACGAAGGGCATGCAGATTCGCTTTTGCGGCATCAGCGCCTTCAAACACATCGACGCCGATAAACAGTGAGGCAAGCTCGGGCACCAGCTTTAGATACTGATTGGCGAGAATTTTTACATCTGAGCGAACGCAAAGCAGCAGCTCAGCCAAAATCACCCCTTCAACGCAGCCTAAAGGATGGTTAGCGACCACGATAGTTGCCCCTTGAGCTGGAACATGTGTGAGCTTGCCGCGTACTACTTGATAATCGATACCAAGAACATCCAAGGTAAAGCGCAAAAACGCTTGAGTATCACCGCTTGCTGGGCGTTGAGCATAGAATTGATTGAGACGTTTCAGTCCTGTTGCCCATTCCGCTAAGTGTTCACCTAAACCAAATGGGGTTTTTCGTGGCAGAACAAATGGAGAAGTAGAAAGCATAGCAACCTCTTATGTGATGGTTTACCAAGAGGCTAGAGGCTACATATTGCAAAATCGCGACAGTCTGATGAGCTTTTTGTTGCGCGGAATATCCTTGAACAGTCACCGCAAGGTATCTGGTGATAGGCAGTGAAAATAGGCTGAAATTTATGTGACAATTTCATAAATAAGTCAATTTGCTCACAATTTGTACAAAAAGTGTGATGCACGAGGAATTTTAATGCTAGTTTGTTTAGGCGGGTAAAACGCAACTAATCAAAACAACATTACACCTTTGATTTGCTGATCTGGAATAGACGGGAGCTTATGCTCCCGTTGCCATTTCTAGAGCATAAAATGGTGGGTTAGAGTGCCGTCTTAAACCGTTCAGAAACGTTAAGGATAAGCTTACTTGACCCATTGTCTGACCCAAATTCGTCAGGTACAAAAAAGGTTAGTAAGCACTAGGCATACTAACCTTCTGGAATCTGGTGGCCCCTCCCAGGTTCGAACTGGGGACCAAGCGATTATGAGTCGCCTGCTCTAACCACTGAGCTAAGGGGCCAAATTAGGTGTCAGATTATATTGGAAGGGGTTAGGTGTGTCTAGCCAAAGCGGGTTGAATAGTGCTTACAATTTATTCACTTAGCTTGTATAAAAAAGAAAAGGTGAGCTCAGCTCACCTTTTTCAGTTCATAACCAACTTGAATTATTCATCCAAGAAGCTGCGCAGAACTTCTGAGCGGCTTGGATGACGCAGTTTACGCAGTGCTTTTGCTTCAATCTGACGAATACGTTCACGAGTTACATCAAACTGCTTGCCCACTTCTTCCAGAGTATGGTCGGTATTCATATCGATACCGAAACGCATACGTAGCACTTTCGCTTCACGAGGTGTTAGGCCTGCTAATACATCGCGAGTGGCAGCTTTAAGGCTGGTTGCGGTCGCAGAATCCAGTGGCAGCTCGAGGGTGGTATCCTCGATAAAATCACCCAGATGCGAATCTTCATCATCACCAATCGGTGTTTCCATGGAGATGGGCTCTTTGGCAATTTTCAGCACTTTGCGGATTTTGTCTTCTGGCATTTGCATGCGTTCTGCCAATTCTTCAGGAAGTGGCTCACGACCCATCTCTTGCAGCATTTGGCGCGAAATGCGATTCAGTTTATTGATCGTCTCGATCATGTGTACTGGAATACGAATCGTACGTGCTTGGTCAGCAATAGAACGAGTGATTGCCTGACGGATCCACCAAGTCGCATAGGTTGAGAATTTATAACCACGACGGTATTCAAACTTATCGACGGCTTTCATCAAACCGATGTTACCTTCTTGGATCAGATCCAAGAATTGCAGACCACGGTTGGTGTATTTCTTAGCAATCGAAATTACCAGACGTAAGTTTGCTTCAACCATCTCTTTCTTCGCACGGCGAGCTTTCGCCTCACCGATTGACATACGACGGCTGATGTCTTTGATGCGTTCAACAGACAGTGATGTCTCTTGCTCGATCATTTGTAGTTTCTGAATTGAACGGCGGATCTCTTCTTCTTGCTCACGGACTTTCGCTACGTAAGGCTTGTCAGAAGCAAGGACTTTATCCAGCCACTCTTCATTCGATTCATTGCCTGTAAATAGGGCGATGAACGATTTCTTCGGCATCTTCGCGACTTCAACTACCGCTTTCATCACCAAGCGTTCTTGGGTGCGAACACGATCCATTGAAGTGCGCAGAGTTTCAACCAAGTGGTCGAATTGCTTTGGTGTTAGGCGGAATTCACGGAAGATATCCAGCACTAAGTCTGACGCTTCAGAAGCTTGATGACTGTCACGACCAAATTCATTAACCGCTAATTGCAGGTTTTGGAACTTACCGCGCAGTTCATTGAATTTCTCACGAGCCAGTTCAGGGTCGATACCGACTTCTTCTTCGCTGTCGCTGCTTTCACCGTCGCCATCTTCGTCTTCATCTTCGTCTTCATCTTCGACGACAGCATCATCTTCATCCGCGAGATCCGCTTCAGAAAGCTCAGAACCGATGTGAGTCGCGGTTGGCGCTTCGGTTTCCATGTCGTTAGGATCAACGAAGCCTGAAATTAGGTCAGTGAGACGTAACTCTTCGGCCTGAACACGATCAAACTGCTCAAGAATGTAAGGGATGGTTCCAGGATACTCGGCAATCGCACTTTGAACTTGGTTAATACCATCTTCAATGCGCTTGGCAATATCGATTTCACCTTCACGTGTCAAAAGCTCAACCGTACCCATCTCACGCATATACATACGCACAGGGTCGGTGGTGCGGCCAATCTCACTCTCTACGCTAGAAAGTGCCGCGGCGGCTGCTTCGGCAGCGTCTTCGTCAGTGATGGTGGTATCATCGCTGAGGGCAAGATCATCGGCATCAGGTGCGGTTTCCACGACCTTAATGCCCATGTCATTAATCATCTGAATAATATCTTCCACCTGCTCTGAATCAACGATTTCAGCAGGCAAGTGGTCATTTACTTCGGCGTAGGTCAGATAGCCCTGTTCCTTGCCGCGAAGGACAAGTTGTTTAAGCTGTGACTGCGGATTTTGATCCATAGACGGTATCCAACTTCGTATCTGGTGAAGGAATAAGTATGCGCAATGCAAACCACGTATACTAACAAATTTATTCTTTGCTGACTATCTCAACAGAGTTACGCTTTCAAGCCTTTTAAGATCAAGTCTTGTAGCTCTCTTTTCTCTTCGGTTGATAAACCGACACTTCGCTCTTTGGCCTGCAAATTTTCAATTTGTTTTTCTACGCACTGGGCAAGAATTTTGTCCAATGAGTCTAAAAATAGTTCTTCTTGATTGTCTTCGACAAGGGGAATTTCCCAACTTGCCAGACGAGACAGAAGTGTCTCATTTTTTGAGTCTCGCCAATGTTCGAGTAATTGACCCGTAGTGATATGGGGATATTGACGACATTTCTCAAGTACTTCACTGAAGGTATCGAGACCGGGGATCATCAAATGACGCACGCTCGCTAGGTCTGGTACCAATTCAGCATAGCTCGGATTTTGTATCAAGAGCGCGATAACATCACGCATGGGTGTCCGTTTTATTGCTTTATGTGGTGCGGGTCGATTTTCTGTCTTACGTGCTTTTTTACGGCGCAGTTGGTGATCAAAACCTGTCCGTTCATCGAGTAATTTCTCTAGGACCTCTTGTAAAAATGGATCCGGAATTTTGTCGATAAGTGGTGTTGCAACGGCGCGCAGTGCCGATTTACCTTCATGGCTACCCAAGTTAATTTGGTGCAGTTCAATCAAGTTCTCAAATAAGTACTGCGACAGTGGTGTGGCATTGGCAACCTGTTGTTCAAAATCGGCTTTGCCGTATTTACGCACGTAGCTATCGGGATCTTCACCGTCCGGCAGAAACAGAAACTTTAAGATATTGCCGCTTTTGAGGTAGCTGAGCGCATTTTCTAATGCGCGCCATGCGGCATCTCGCCCTGCTCGGTCACCGTCATAACAACAGATGACATGGTTAGTTTGGCGAAACAGCAGTTGTAAGTGATCGCCTGTGGTTGAGGTGCCCAGAGAGGCTACAGAGTAATCGACACCATATTGAGCGAGCGCCACAACATCCATATAGCCTTCCACGACTAAAATTTGTGGTGGCTCTCGATAGGCTTGTAGAACTTCATATAATCCGTACAGCTCTTTGCCTTTATGGAAAATCGGGGTTTCAGGCGAGTTGAGGTATTTCGGTGTGCCTTGATCGGTAATACGGCCACCAAAACCAATGACTCGACCACGACGATCGCGAATTGGAAACATGACTCGTCCGCGAAAGCGGTCATATCGGCGACCGTTATCGTTTTCAATCAGCATACCTGCGGTGACAAGCATATCTTCACTGCTGCGCTGCTGACCAAAATTGCGCCGTACAAGATCCCATTCATCCGCTATGTATCCAATGCCAAATTTCTGGACGATTTCTCCAGATAAACCACGATTTTTTAAGTATTCAATCGCATGCTTATTGGCGGGAACTTTAAGCTGCTGACGATAAAACTGGGCGATGCTGCCCATCAAGTCATACAGGCTGCGCTTATCTTCACTTTTGACGGCTGGCGTATTTTTCGCAAAGGGGCTGGAAGGCGTTCTTTCTTCACGCTGAACTTCAAGACCTATGGTCGAAGCCAGCTCTTCAATGGCCTCAGGAAACTCCATGCGTTCATATTCCATGACAAAATCGATGGCATTGCCATGAGCACCACAGCCGAAGCAGTGATAGAACTGTTTTTCCTGACTGACACTGAATGAAGGGGTTTTTTCGTTATGGAAAGGGCAGCAGGCGCTGTAGTTTTTGCCTTTTTTCTTCAGTTTTACGCGTGCGTCAATAACGTCGACAATATCGAGTCGAGCAAGGAGGTCATCAATAAAACTGCGGGGGATGTGTCCTGCCATAAATCTTTGCATGCACCGAAAGATAGGGTCAAATACAAACAAGCCGTGCTTTCCAAAGGATTGCACGGCTTGCTGTAATTGGGTTGGGATTAAGCCAGTTTAGCGCGGACCAAACCGCTCACTTTACCCATGTCTGCACGCCCTTGAATATGCGGTTTAAGTACAGCCATCACCTTACCCATGTCTTGCATGCCTGCGGCGGCTGATTCAGTGATTGCGCTGTCAATCAGGGCCTTCACTTCATCATCGCTCAGAGGTTGAGGCATAAACTCCTCAAGTACGGTGATCTCTGCTTTTTCCGCATCAGCCAAGTCTTGACGACCTGCTGCTTCGTATTGGCTTACAGAGTCGCGACGCTGTTTCACCATCTTGGTCAGCACTGCAACAATGTCGTCATCGCTCAGAGTGATCTGTTCATCGACTTCACGTTGTTTAATAGCGGCCAACACTAAACGGATAGCGCCAAGGCGTGGTTTATCCTTGGCTTTCATCGCTAGTTTTTGCTCTTCTTTGAGATTCTCAATCAGAGCCATAACAAATTCCTTAGTTTAGGAAGCTGTTATTAGTACAGACGAACGCGACGTGCGTTTTCGCGAGCTAGCTTCTTAGCGTGACGCTTTTGAGCAGCTGCTTTAGCGCGTTTGCGAACGGTAGTTGGCTTTTCGTAGTGCTCACGACGGCGCACTTCAGAAAGGATACCTGCTTTTTCGCAAGAGCGTTTGAAACGACGCAGAGCTACGTCGAACGGTTCGTTTTCACGTACTTTAACTACTGGCATATGCCTTTCACCTCGGGGGTTAATTCGTTAATGCTGATATTTTGATGACCAGAGCAGCAAGAACCCTTGTGCGCCAAGTCGATAACCAGCCAGATCAAAATGGTGCGGAATTTTAATCCGATCGTCCTTCCTTTGTAAAGCACTTTGTCGCTTACATTCTGGACAAGGTTTGTTTGTCGCGCCAAGGCGAGGTAACATGACGCCATATTTGATTTTAGATGGCAGCGTGCTGAGAAAACTATGCGCATTATTGGTATTGAAACCTCTTGTGACGAAACGGGTATCGCGATTTACGATGACGAAAAAGGACTGCTGTCTCATAAGCTTTACAGTCAGGTCAAACTGCATGCCGATTATGGTGGTGTGGTGCCTGAGCTGGCTTCGCGTGATCATGTAAAAAAAACCATCCCACTCATCAAAGCGGCGATGGCAGAGGCAAACGTGACGCCGCAAGATTTAGACGGTGTGGCTTTTACCGCAGGCCCCGGTTTGGTTGGGGCGCTCTTGGTTGGCGCTACGATTGGGCGCAGTTTAGCGTACGCTTGGAATGTGCCAGCGGTGCCGGTTCATCACATGGAAGGGCATCTTCTTGCTCCGATGCTGGAAGAGAACCCGCCGCCGTTTCCGTTTGTCGCTTTGCTGGTATCGGGCGGCCACACCATATTGGTGGAAGTGAAAAACATTGGTGAATACCGCATTTTAGGTGAGTCTATCGATGATGCGGCTGGCGAAGCCTTTGATAAAACGGCCAAATTGATGGGATTGGATTATCCAGGTGGCCCGTTATTGGCCAAGCTGGCAGAAAAAGGGACTCCGGGACGCTTTAAATTTCCCCGTCCTATGACGGACAGGCCGGGGCTCGATATGAGCTTTTCCGGTTTAAAAACCTTTACTGCCAATACCATTGCTGCAAATGGCGACGATGAACAGACCCGTGCGGATATTGCTTACGCCTTCCAAGAGGCCGTGTGTGACACTTTAGTCATTAAATGTAAACGCGCATTGGAGGAGACGGGACTTAAGCGTGTGGTGATTGCGGGTGGTGTGAGTGCCAACAAGCAGTTGCGTGCTGATTTGGAAAAACTCGCGAAAAAAATCGGTGGCGAAGTGTATTACCCACGTACTGAATTTTGTACCGATAACGGAGCGATGATCGCTTATGCGGGCATGCAACGTTTGAAAAATGGTGATGTGTGTGAACTTGGCTTGCAAGCTCGCCCGCGTTGGCCGATTGATGAGTTAACGTCAATTCAGAAATAAGTACGACGAAATGGTATTGAAACGGTCGTGCTAGTGGCCGTTTTTTCTAAACAAAAGAATGAATTAGATAATGCTGAATTTCTGCTCAGAGTTGTCTGCTTTGCATCTCATGTTACAGTCAGCGTCTACTTTATTGATGGATAAATAACTAAAATGAATTCGATGCTGATTGATGGCCAAAAAATGGCTTACCTTGATGTCGGGGAAGGCGAAGTGTTGCTCTTTGGGCACAGCTATTTGTGGGATCACCAAATGTGGGCTCCGCAAGTGGCGGCGTTAAGTCAACGCTATCGTTGTATTGTTCCAGATTTTTGGGCGCATGGCGCTTCAGAGGCTGCCCCCGCTGCGATGAGCAATCTCAAAGATTACGCTCAACATATGTTGGCGCTGATGGAGCATCTGCAGATTGAGCATTTCTCTGTGATTGGCTTGTCGGTGGGGGGAATGTGGGGCGCCGAGCTAGCCTTACTCGCGCCAAAGCGAGTTCAATCTCTGGTTATGATGGATACTTTCGTGGGTCTTGAACCGGAAGTGACCCACAAAAAATACTTCGCCATGTTAGATACCATTGCTCAGCTGCAAGCGGTGCCCGCTCCGATTGTGGAGGCGGTTGTTCCTATGTTTTTTGCATCTAACACGTTGAAAAACGAGTTGCCTGTTGTGGCGCAATTTCGCTCGGCTCTGCAAGGTTTGAGCGGCGAGCGTGCTGTTGAAGTGGCGCGTTTAGGGCGCATGATTTTCGGGCGTCGTGATTTGATGGATGAGATCGAACACTTAACTCTGCCTGTACTCATCATGGTCGGCAGTGAAGATACTCCTCGCCCAGCGTTAGAGTCTTACCTGATGCAAGATACGATTCGAGGCAGTCAACTTGAAGTGATTGAAGGGGCGGGACATATCAGTAGTTTGGAGCAGGCAGAATCCGTGACACACCACCTGCAAACGTTCTTAGCAACCGTATATTGATTTTTCTGCCATTGATGAAATGGCGATCACCTATTGAGCCGCGCACGGTTACACGACGCGGCTCTCTTCATCATCGCTCGGCTTCTTATTCTTTTCACCGACCTTGGGCTCGGTACCCGCAAACAGGCGCTTCACGTTTTGATGATGGCGCAGCACAATCAAACAGCACAACATGGCAACCGGAAGTGTGTACTGTGGCTTAATCAGCCAAGTGTAGAGGGGCGCGAGCAACACTGTGATTAAGGCTGCAAGCGACGAGTAGCGAAACAGTACGACAACGACAAGCCATGTGGCCATCACCATAGCGGTTAAATCGAGCCCAATCGGTGCGATTGCACCTAACGCGGTTGCCACGCCTTTTCCACCTTTGAAATGGAAAAAAATCGGGTACATGTGACCAAGGCAGGCGGCGATTGCCACCAATCCCAACATAAAAGGTTCAATATTGAGGAAGTAGCCGCCCCAAACTGGGATGGTGCCTTTGAGCATGTCACACAATAAAACGGCCACTGCGGCTTTTTTGCCGCCGATGCGCAGTACATTGGTGGCTCCGGGGTTTTGTGAGCCCACGTCACGTGGATCGGGGAGACGCAGAACACGACAAATCAACACCGCACTGGAAATTGACCCCAGTAGATAGGCAAAAATGATCATGCTGAGCGCCAATGGAGTCATAACAGCCTCAAACTGCGTGTTTCGAAAAGTTATCTCGAATAAGTATTTGTATTCCCTGTTGAATAAGAAAAAATCTTTTAGGATTTAGCATCTTGAACAGGTTTGGGTATATCATATCGCGATTGAGCGGATAGTACGATTTTTTCATCGGTTTGGGTATCCGACCTGTGAACAGGAAGCGATTGAGCATGGATAAAGTGTTTATTGAACAGTTGGAAGTGATCACTACGATTGGGGTCTACGACTGGGAACAGCAGATCAAGCAGAAATTGGTGCTCGATCTGGAAATGGCGCACGACAACCGTGCAGCGGGAAAAAGTGATGATGTAGCGGATGCTCTGGACTATGCCCAAGTCAGCCAAGCTGTGCTGGAGCATATCGAACAAGGGCGTTTTTTACTGGTAGAGCGTGTGGCTGAAGAAGTGGCTGAACTGATCATGACTCGCTTTGCTGTGCCTTGGATCCGCATTCGCTTGACCAAGCCGGGCGCAGTGCCGCAAGCCAAAGGAGTCGGCGTGATCATCGAGCGAGCGCGTGGATGATCACCGCTTATATTGGTGTGGGCTCAAATCAGGATCGCCATCAGTCGATTGAAGCTGGCCTTCGTGCATTAGCCGAGCTGGCGAGCCAGTGGCGTCTGTCCACGATTTATGAGTGTCCATCCGTTGGGTTTGCCAGCCATCCTTTCTTCAATCTGATGGTTGAGATGGAGACAGAGCTCGCGCTGCCTGAATTGATGAAGCAGTTAAAAGCGATCGAGCTGCGTTGTGGCCGTTTGCCGAATGCACAAAAGTATCAGGATCGAACACTGGATCTTGATATTGTGCTGTATGGCGATTGCGTAACGGAGAATGATCCAGTGCTGCCTCGACCGGATATTTATCGCTATCCGTTTGTGATTCAACCTTTATATGAGCTCTGTCCGCAGCGAGTGATTGCTGGTGATGGTCGAACTGTTGAGCAGATTTGGCAACAAGCGCAGGATTTAGCATCACTCACCCCAGTACCGATCTGGTTTTCTATTAACGAGAAGAAACAATCATGAGTTATTTTGAGTCGTTCATTCTGGCTTTAATTCAAGGCTTTACCGAGTTTTTACCGATTTCTAGCTCCGCACACCTGATCTTGCCTTCGGCTATTTTAGGTTGGGAAGATCAAGGCTTGGCCTTTGATGTGGCTGTACACGTGGGAACGCTCGCCGCGGTCGTGCTCTATTTTCGAAAAGAAGTGGTTTCGTTATTAAGTGCTTTTTTTGCTTCGATTTTTAAAGGTGATCGCAGCAAAGAAGCCAAATTGGCGTGGTTGATCGTGCTGGCTACGCTTCCGGCTTGTCTGTTCGGTTTTGTGATGAAAGATATTGTTGAGCTCTATTTGCGCAGCGCTTGGGTCATCGCGACAACGACCATAGTGTTTGGCCTTTTACTCTGGTATGTCGATAAACATGCAGAGCTCAAAGCCGACGAATATCAAGCAGATTGGAAAAAAGCGCTGTTTATTGGTTTGGCGCAGGCCGTGGCTATTATTCCTGGCACTTCACGCTCTGGCGCAACCATCACCGCTGCGCTCTATCTTGGCTTTACCCGTGAAGCGGCGGCGCGTTTTTCATTCTTAATGTCGATTCCAATTATCGTATTGGCGGGCAGTTATCTCGGATTGAAACTGGTGACCAGTGGTGAACCCGTACACAGCGGTTTCTTACTGACAGGCATCATCACTTCATTTATCAGTGCTTACATCTGTATTCACTTCTTCCTGAAGCTCATCTCTCGTATGGGCATGACCCCGTTTGTGATTTATCGCTTAGTGCTTGGTGTAGGCTTATTTGCGTTTTTATTAACTCAATAATCACCTGCCAGCGAGCGCCTTTTCTAGGCTTTATGGTATAAATAGGCAGCATTCGAGCAAGTGACCAACGCCACGATTTTGTGGCGTTGGTTTTGAAAGAAAGATGGATTGGTTATGCGAGTATTTGCTTTGACCCTAAGCCTGCTATTGGTCTGGCTGCTTTATACCCTGATGTGGGGCAAAAACGGTGTGATGGATTTTCGCGCTGTACAAGCGGAAATTGAAGTGCAGCAGCAGGTGAATGCCAACCTTCACCTACGCAACCAAGAGATGTTTGCTGAAATTGATGACCTGCGCCAAGGGCTAGATGCGATTGAAGAGCGTGCCCGTAACGAATTGGGTATGGTCAAAGATGGAGAAACCTTCTATCGCATCATAGGTGAGGAGTCGCGCCAATGAACAACATGACAGCGATTGTCCCCGCCGCGGGTGTGGGTAGCCGCATGCAAGCGGATCGCCCTAAGCAGTATTTAACCTTGCTCGGTAAAACGGTGCTCGAACACACCGTTGAACATCTTTTAGAACATCCTCTCATCGAACACGTTGTGGTAGCGGTGAGTGCTGATGACCCCTATTTTGCGAATTTGCCTCTGGCGCATCATCAGCGTGTGATTCGTGTCGATGGCGGCAAAGAGCGGGCGGATTCGGTATTGTCGGCACTGGAGTATGTCTGCCAGCATCGCCTCAGTGAATGGGTATTGGTGCATGATGCGGCGCGTCCGTGTGTGACTCACGCCGATATCACTCTGCTCATCACCACGGCTTTAGCTCATCCGATTGGTGCGATTTTGGCCTCGCCCGTGCGGGATACCATGAAACGTGGCGATCACTTACAGCAGATTGAGCATACGGTCGATCGCACTGCGCTCTGGCATGCGCTGACACCGCAAATGTTTCGTGCCCAATCACTGCGAGAGAGGTTATTCGCCGCTTTACAGCAGCAAGTCACGATTACCGATGAAGCCTCAGCCTTTGAATGGCGTGGTGAAAAGCCTGCTTTAGTGGCAGGACGTGCCGATAATCTCAAAATTACTCAACCTGAAGATCTCGCGTTGGCCGAGTTCTATTTAAGTCGTAATAAGGAAAAATCATGATCAGAATTGGCCACGGCTTTGATGTACACCGTTTTGGCGGCGAAGGTCCCATCATTATTGGTGGAGTGAAGATCCCTTATGAACAAGGATTGATCGCCCATTCTGACGGTGATGTGGCACTGCACGCATTAAGTGATGCCTTGCTCGGCGCGATTGCTGCCGGAGACATTGGCCGCCACTTCCCGGATACCGATGATAAATGGAAAGGGGCAGACAGCCGCGAGCTCCTCAAAGATGTGTATCGCCGTGTCAAAGCGCAAGGTTATGTGCTTGGTAATGCGGACGTCACTATCATTGCCCAAGCGCCGAAAATGGCCCCTTATATTCAGGCGATGTGCGCGGCGATTGCCGAAGATCTGGAAACCGATCTGGGCAATATTAACGTCAAAGCCACCACGACAGAAAAACTCGGCTTTACCGGACGTAAAGAAGGTATCGCCTGCGAAGCGGTTGTACTTTTGCACAAAGCTTAACTCAGCCTATAAAAAATTTTGGAATTAAGATGACTGATATTCTCTCTCCTCTGGCTTATTTGTGCGGTAAACCGACTGCGAAAGCCAAACTCAAAGCCCTACCAGAGCACTTTCAAGTCAACGAAGTGTTGGGTTATTCCTTAACTGGCAGTGGTGAACACTTAATGGTGCGCATTCGTAAGACAGGGGAGAATACCAGCTTTGTGGCCAATGAATTAGCCAAGGCTTGTGGCGTGCCTTCACGCGCGGTGAGTTGGGCGGGGTTGAAAGATAGACACGCCGTTACTGAGCAGTGGCTGAGCGTGCATCTGCCGAATGGCGAAACGCCGGACTTCTCTGCGTTTCTGGCACAATACCCTAGCATTGAAATTCTAGAGGTGACTCGCCACGACAAAAAGCTGCGTCCGGGCGATTTGCAAGGCAATGAATTTATTGTCACTTTATCGGAAGTCAGCGATGTTCCAGCCGTATTAAGCCGTTTAGAAACGGTTGCTGAACTTGGCGTACCCAATTACTTTGGTAGCCAGCGTTTTGGGCGTCATGGCAATAACCTCAGTGAAGCGCGCCGTTGGGGGCGTGATAATGTCCGTTCGCGCAATCAGAATCAGCGCAGCTTATATCTGTCTGCGGCTCGTTCGTGGATTTTCAACCAGATTGTCTCAAAGCGAATTGAGCAAGGCTGTTTTGCCCGCTTTATTGAAGGTGATATCGCTTTAGCTGAGCAGCAAATGTTTAATGTTGATGGTGATTTAGCCCTTTGGGATCAGCGTTTGCAAGCTGGAGAAGTAGCGATTTCAGCGGCTTTGGCGGGCGATAATGCCTTGCCGACTTCGGGTCAAGCCTTGCCACTGGAACAAGCTGAATTGGATGCAGAGCCCGATTTAATGGCGCTGATCCGGGGTAATCGTATGCGCCATGATCGCCGTGCGATCGCCTTAAAAGCGCAAAACTTAAGCTGGCAAGTGCAAGAGGATCAAATCACTCTGCGTTTCTCATTGGATGCGGGTAGCTTTGCGACTTCCTTAGTGCGTGAATTGATCGAAGAGATCCCAGTGGTGCGTCATTACGATCAAGGCCATGAACAAGAGAGCCGCGATTCAGAGAGCGAAGATTAAGATGAAGATTCTACTCAGTAACGATGATGGCGTTTACGCACAAGGCATTCATGCTTTGGCGGATGCATTGCGTGATTTAGCGGAGATTGTGATTGTCGCGCCGGATCGTAACCGCAGTGGAGCCTCGAATTCACTGACCTTAGAGCATCCATTACGAGTGTCGCAAATTGCCGAGAATACCTATTCCGTGCAAGGAACCCCGACCGATTGCGTACACTTTGCGCTCAATGAACTGATGAAAGACGCGCTACCGGATCTGGTACTGAGCGGAATCAATCACGGAGCTAACTTGGGTGATGATGTGCTCTATTCCGGTACGGTGGCTGCGGCAATGGAAGGGCATTTTCTTGGCGTGCAGTCGATCGCCTTTTCTCTGGCGGGAACTACTCATTTTGCTAGTGCTGCTCACTTTGTGCGTCAATTGGTCGAGCAACATCTGGCTAACCCGATTCCGACCAATCGCTTACTTAACGTGAATATTCCGGATCGACCCTTAGAACTCATTCAAGGTATTGAAGTCACACGCTTAGGTGCGCGGCATCACGCCGAAAGCATGATAAAGCAGAAAGATCCGCGTGGGCATGATATTTATTGGCTTGGTCCTCCGGGGAAAGAGCAAGATGCCGGTCCGGGAACGGATTTTCATGCGATTGAACGTGGCTGGGTGTCACTCACGCCGCTACAAGTTGACCTAACGGCACATGAGTCACTGCGTAGCATGGATCATTGGTTAAAGGAAAAGGTGAATGGCTAACCCAAAAGCCGACAGACTGATTCAATTTTTAACTGAGCAGGGGATTACCTCACCACAAGTGTTGGCGGCAATCCATGCACTGCCACGCGAGTTTTTCGTCGCACCGGCCATGATGCATCAAGCTTATGACAATAATGCCCTGCCCATAGGTCAAGGCCAGACCATCTCGCAACCCTATATCGTGGCGAAGATGACAGAGCTACTGGCGTTAACCCCAGAAACCAAAGTGCTAGAAATTGGTACGGGCTCTGGTTATCAAACCGCAGTTCTCGCCAAACTGGTTAATCATGTGTTTACTGTTGAGCGGATCAAAACCCTGCAATGGGATGCGAAACGACGCTTGAAGCAGTTGGATATCTATAACGTGTCGACGAAACATGGCGATGGCTGGCAAGGTTGGCCTGCTCGTGGACCTTTTGAGGCGATCCTTGTGACGGCAGCTGCGGCAAAAGTGCCGCAAAGTCTATTGGATCAGCTTGCTGAGGGTGGTCGTATGGTGATCCCTGTTGGCGAAGACGAGCAATATCTGTACAAAATTGTGCGTCAAGGTGGGCAGTTTATCTCTGAGCGGGTTGAAGCTGTGCGTTTTGTGCCACTGGTCGCGGGAGATCTTGCCTGATGACGCTTTACTCTTTCCGACTGGGCTTATTATTGTTTTGCAGCTTATTATTCGGCTGTACTGCACCTACGCCAGCACCAGTCTCTGGATTGGGTAAAGATTACAACAAAGTTGAGCGTGGTAGTTACCGCGGAAGTTACTATGAAGTTAAAAAAGGCGACACGCTCTATTTTATTGCCTACCTCACAGATAAAGATGTAAATGATCTGATCAGTTACAACGATCTCGCTCCACCTTACACCATTCATCCTGGGCAAAAAATTAAGCTCTGGTTACCTAATTATACTCCTCCTGCTTATGGTGGAACGGGCGGTGCAGCTACAGTGGCTGTGGCTTCAAGCACAAGTGCAAGTGCTGCCAAAGCGGCGACGACGGCAACAGTTGCTCAAACCGTGAGCAAAAGCTCTAATACCAAAAATGTACAAAACGGGTCAACGAATAGTCAAAATTTGACTAAAAAAGATCCAATCAAGACGGTTGATCAAACAAAAACAAAGGAGTATGTTGAACCTGTCGGTAAACAAAATGTTAATGTTAATGTAGCAAAAGCTAAACCTTCGGATGAGAAGATAGCGAAGTGGCTATGGCCGACAAAAGGTAGAGTCATAAAGAACTTTTCTGCGGGCGATCAAGGCAACAAAGGGATAGACATTGCTGGCCAACGTGGTCAGGCTGTCGTTGCTACTGCAGATGGAACCGTAGTGTATTCGGGCAACGCATTACGTGGTTATGGCAACCTAATCATCATAAAACATAATGAGCACTATTTAAGTGCCTATGCCCACAATGATCAGCTGCTAGCAAAGGAAGGACAAACTGTGCAAGCAGGCCAGAAGATCGCCACCATGGGAAGTTCTGGTACCAACAGCGTACGCTTGCACTTTGAGATCCGTTATCAAGGGAAGTCAGTGAATCCTAAACGCTACTTACCTTAACTCATATTGCTAAGGTCATACTGCAAAGGTTGTAAATCGCAATGACTCGCAAAGTTGCCAGGGGGAGGCCGCTATGAGTGTCAGCAATACCGTAACCAAAGTAGAAGAGTTCGATTTTGAAGATGAAGCACTGGAAGTGCTAGAAACTGATACCGAGCTCGCCAGTGATGAAGAATTAGTTGCTGTTGAAGGAGCAAGTGAAGACGTTCGTGAAGAGTTCGATGCTTCTGCGAAAAGTCTTGATGCGACCCAGATGTATCTCAGCGAAATTGGTTTTTCACCGCTCCTTACTGCCGAAGAAGAAGTGCTTTATGCTCGTCGTGCCTTACGTGGTGATGAAGCCGCACGTAAACGCATGATTGAAAGTAACTTGCGTCTGGTGGTAAAAATTTCACGCCGTTACAGCAACCGAGGATTAGCACTGCTCGATCTGATTGAAGAAGGTAATCTTGGTCTGATACGTGCGGTTGAGAAATTCGATCCAGAACGCGGTTTCCGCTTCTCTACCTACGCAACATGGTGGATCCGTCAAACCATTGAACGTGCGCTGATGAACCAAACACGCACCATTCGTCTACCGATTCATGTCGTCAAAGAGCTGAACATTTATTTGCGTACTGCTCGCGAATTATCACAGCGCCTTGACCACGAACCTACGCCAGAAGAAATTGCTCTTGAGTTAGATCGACCTGTCGATGATGTCACTAAGATGCTGCGTCTTAACGAACGGATCAGCTCAGTGGATACGCCAATTGGTGGTGATGGAGATAAGGCACTGCTGGATATTTTGCCAGACTCTCACAATGCCGATCCTGAGTTTTCAACTCAAGATGATGACATTCGTGAATCGCTGCTCAACTGGTTGGATGAACTTAATCCAAAGCAAAAAGAAGTGCTTGCTCGTCGCTTTGGGCTTCTTGGCTATGAACCATCGACCTTGGAAGAAGTGGGTCGTGAGATCAATCTCACTCGTGAGCGTGTTCGCCAAATCCAAGTGGAAGGTCTACGTCGTCTGCGTGAGATTTTGGTGAAACAAGGTTTGAATATGGAAGCTCTGTTTAACGTCGAATACGACAACTGATTTTTTCCAGACTCATCCAAAACTAAGGCACCCGGTGGGGTGCCTTGTTGTTTCTGGAATCTGTAGATTCCATGCTTGAGATATGGGCAATAGCTAGAGCAGCTTTTTCAATTGATAGAGCATATCCAGAGCTTGGCGAGGTGTGAGCTGGTCAGGATCTACGCCTGCCAAGGCTTGCTCAACGGCACTTGGCTCAGGAATTAAGCTCAGCTGGTTGGCAATATCGACGCGGCTTGGCTTACGAGTCTCGGCAGGTTGTGAGCTTAATAGCTCAAGTTGTTGTAACTTGGCGCGCGCATTTTTAATCACGGGCTTGGGTACGCCAGCCAGTCCTGCTACGGCTAAACCATACGATTTACTCGCGGCACCCTCTTGCACTGCGTGCATAAAGGCGATGCCATCACCATGTTCAACCGCATCTAAATGAACATTCGCTAGATGAGGTAACACATTCGGCAGTTCGGTTAACTCAAAATAGTGAGTGGCAAACAGCGTCATGGCACCAATCTCTTTGGCAAGCCACTCGGCACTCGCCCAAGCGAGCGAGAGTCCGTCATAAGTACTGGTACCGCGGCCAATCTCATCCATCAACACCAAACTGTTACGGGTCGCATTGTGCAAAATATTGGCGGTCTCCGTCATCTCCACCATAAAGGTTGAGCGGCCGGACGCAAGATCATCGGACGCGCCGATACGGGTAAAAATACGATCCAGTGGGCCGATTGACGCACTTTCAGCAGGCACATAACTGCCGATATGCGCCATCAGTGCAATCAAGGCGGTTTGACGCATGTAAGTCGATTTACCGCCCATATTCGGGCCAGTAATGATCAGCATGCGTCGCTGTGGATTAAGTTCGATCGGGTTAGCGATAAACGGCTCATTCATTACTCGCTCTACCACAGGGTGGCGACCACCTTGGATATGAATGCCCGCTTCTTGAACCAGTGTTGGGCGACAATATTCCAAGTTTTCTGCGCGCTCTGCGAGGTTTTGCAGCACATCCAATTGAGCAACGGAAGCCGCCAGTTGTTGCAGCTGCTCAAGATGCGGCAACAGCAAATCGAACAACTCTTCCCACAACTGTTTTTCTAACGCTAAAGCACGAGACTTAGAATTGAGCACTTTGTCTTCATGCTGTTTAAGTTCTTCGATGATGTAACGTTCAGCGTTTTTTAAGGTTTGACGGCGTACATAGTGGGGAGGCACTAAATGGCTCTGACCTCGACTGACTTGAATGTAGAAACCGTGCACATTGTTATAACCCACTTTCAGGGTATCAATGCCGTGACGATCGCGCTCTTCGGCTTCCAAGCGTTCCAGAAATTCGGTTGCGCCATTGGCTAAATCGCGCCATTCATCGAGTTCGGCACTGTAACCATCGGCGATCACGCCACCATCGCGGATCACCACGGGTGGGTTTTCTTTGATCGCACGTTCGAGTAAATCGCACAATTCATCCATTGGCTCGGCATGGGTGCGTAGCTCGGTAAGGTGAGGCTGCTTAAGCTCGCTCATGACCGAGTGCAATTCAGGTAACTGCTGCATGGCATGGCGTAGGCGAGCTAAATCGCGCGGCCGCGCTGAGCGCAGCGCTAGGCGGGCGAGGATCCGTTCAATATCACCAATCTGCTTGAGTACAGGATGCAGTTCCCCATACAAAGCAGTTTCTTTGAGCTCAGTGATCGCATCTAAACGCTGATTGAGGGTTGCGTTATCGCGCATCGGTTGGTGGATCCAACGTTTGAGCATACGACTGCCCATCGGGGTCGCACAATGGTCGAGTACTTCTGCAAGCGTGTTATCTGTTCCACCCGCCAAGTTATGAGTGAGCTCAAGGTTGCGCCGAGTCGCGGCATCCAAAATCACCGATTGATCTTGGCGATCCCAAGTCAGTGAACGGATGTGTGGCAAAGCAGTACGCTGAGTATCTTTCACGTATTGGATTAAGCAGCCTGCTGCGCACAAGCCAAGTTTTGCTTGCTCAACCCCAAAGCCAACCAGATCGCGCGTGCCAAATTGCTGGTTGAGCTGCTGTTTCGCAGTATCGAGCTCAAATTCCCAAATTGGGCGACGGCGGTTGCCTTGGCGGCTTGCCATTAGATGCACTGGCGAAAAATCTTCAGGAAACAAGAGTTCACGAGGCGAAGTGCGTTGCAGTTCTGCCGCCATCTCTTCTTCGGTTTGCGGTTCACTGAGCTGAAAACGGCCGGAGGTGATATCCATGGTCGCGTAGCCAAAGCGGCCGTTATGGTGATAAATCGCCGCGATCAGGTTATCGACTCGCTCTGAGAGCAGGGCTTCATCGGTCACGGTTCCCGGGGTCACAATCCGCACCACTTTGCGCTCAACGGGGCCTTTGCTGGTCGCTGGGTCACCAATCTGTTCGCAGATCGCGACCGATTCCCCCATCTGGACGAGTTTCGCTAAATAACCTTCCACGGCATGGAAAGGCACCCCTGCCATCGGGATGGGTTCACCCGCCGATGCGCCGCGTTTGGTTAAGGAAATGTCCAGCAGCTCAGAGGCGCGTTTGGCATCGTCATAAAACAGTTCGTAAAAATCACCCATGCGATAGAACAGCAGAATGTCTGGGTTTTCCGCCTTGAGTCTTAAATACTGTTGCATCATCGGGGTGTGGTGCGAAAGAGACTCGCTCGGTGAGGCGTTCGATTTCATCATAATCTTATGTCGCTGCTTATCATCATCTGCGCAGGCCTTGCGGCATTTCATCACAAGGCGGGCATGGGTCACTTAAAAACGGTTACAGAGAATAGCAAACCTGACTAGGGCGGGGCAATTGAGCTCTTGCTTTGCATGGTGATGACCTTACGGCCCATCAGGCCATCGCCGCAAGAGGTTTACCGAAAAGCGCGTAGGGAGCGTGATATGGATACCAAGTCAGACAGGTTTCGACACTCAGCCTAAGCCGAGTGTCGGAAAGCTCAGTTAGGAAAATAATCCTGAGGATAAATAACGGTCGCCACGATCGCACACAATCGCTACCACTACGGATCCCGGATTTTGTTGGGCAATCTGCAAAGCGGCAAACACGGCTCCGCCAGAGCTGACGCCGGCGCAAATTCCTTCTTCACGCGCAAGGGCGCGAGCGGTCTGTTCGGCGTCAGTTTGAGTCACGTCCAGAACCTGATCGACTCGTGCAGCATCAAAAATGCCGGGGAGGTAGGCTTGTGGCCAACGGCGAATGCCGGGAATTGCGCTGCCTTCCGAGGGTTGTAAGCCGATGATCTGGATCTGCGGATTTTGCTGTTTCAGGTAGCGAGAGACGCCCATTATGGTGCCTGTGGTGCCCATGCTTGAAACAAAATGAGTGATTTTGCCTTGGCTTTGCTGCCAGATTTCTGGGCCAGTGGAGCGAAAATGTGCGTCAGGGTTATCCAAGTTATTGAATTGATCCAATACCTTGCCTTTACCTTCTTGCTGCATCTGTAAGGCTAAATCGCGTGCGCCTTCCATCCCTTGTTCTTTGCTAACCAAAATCAGCTCAGCGCCATACGCGCGCATCGAATCTTTGCGCTCTTGAGTGGCGTTATCGGGCATGATCAGAATCATCTTGTAGCCTTTGATGGCGGCAGCCATAGCCAACGCTATGCCAGTATTACCACTGGTGGCTTCAATAATGGTATCGCCGGGCTGCAAACTGCCGCGCGCTTCGGCTTGCACAATCATATTAAGGGCTGGTCTATCTTTCACGGAACCCGCTGGATTATTGCCTTCGAGCTTCACCAATACTGTAGAGCGGCCTGAATCGAGGCGCTGTAAACGCACCAAGGGCGTTTGACCTACATAATCTTCAAGAGTGGGGAAATCAGACACAGGGCGATCCTTCTATTCTAATAGTGACAACC
>NZ_WPDC01000031.1:0-38480 GCF_035615595.1 Vibrio sp. R-1
CATTATAGAGATCTGCTTCACACTGACAAGTGTTTTTTTGGTTTTTTTTCGCTGTTTTTCACTGTTCGATGAAAAAAGAGTCACCAAGGCCTGAAAGTGATGGTTTTCTCTACCAATTGCGGAATTGTTCACCAAATTGAGAGACTTTTTCCCAATTGGTGTACTCCACTTCTTTACTGGTATCCGTTTCTCCCCCCGTCAAGGTCATGATCAAACGTATCATCATTTTGTCGAACCAACGGTAACGCGGGTAATACAGTGCCCCGGCAAATACGGCAATACGCTCTGGTTGCCACGGTGACTTTTTCAGGAAGGTTTGAATGTAGACACTTCCTTCTGGCGTATCTTTACCTTGCTCTTCTTTTCTCGCGGTGAGATTGACGCAGAAGAAAGCGGCTTTGCTATTAGTTAGCGTCGTGACATGACGTTGAATAAATTGATAGAGCTTTTCATTGAGGCGGCCGTAACGAATCGATGCACCAATCAAGATTTTGTCATAATCCGCCAACGCTATCTCATGGACCTGGTGCAGATCTTGGATGTCGCAATCGTACTCCGGCATCTGCTGAGCGATACGTTCGATAATTTTCCGCGTTTGGCCTTCTTGGCTTGAGTACAACAGTAACGCTTTCACAGCTCTCTCCTTAGTATTATCACTAACTACGCCAGAATGTCGGCGTAAGCAGAATCAATAGAGTAAATATTTCTAAGCGTCCAAACAGCATGGACGCAATCAAAATCCACTTAGCTTTGTCATTCACATCCGCAAAGTGTACGGCAACTTCGCCAAGGCCAGGCCCCAAGTTATTCAGTGTGGCGGCGACAGCAGAAAATGCGCTGAGCTCATCCATTCCCGTGGCGATGAGTGCAAGCATACACACGACAAACACCAGTGCATAAGCAGAGAAGAAGCCCCATACCGCATCCACGACGCGCTGTGAGAGTGCTCTGCCGCCAAGTTTGATCGGGTAGATGGCGCGAGGGTGAACTAAGCGCTTCATTTCCCGAGCCCCTTGTAGAGTAAGTAGCAAGACACGGATCACTTTCATGCCGCCACCCGTTGAGCCAGCGCATCCTCCTATAAAGGAGGAGAAGAGCAATAACACAGGTAAAAAGAGTGGCCAGTCCGAAAAACCTGTGGTGGTAAAACCCGCTGTGGTTGAGATGGATACGGTTTGGAACAGCGCTTGGTCAAAGGCTTGATAAAAGCTGTCGTAAGAGTGGTGTTTCAGTAACACAGAAAAGCAGATCACAAACAGCAGAACTTGGATGACGAAAAATGCGCGAAACTCAGGATCGCGCCAATAGTACTTAGGGTGTACACCGCCCGTTGCGAAAGCAGCATAGTGCAAAGTGAAGTTACATGATGAGATCAGTAAGAAAACGACGGTGATGAGGTTTATCGCATAACTATCGAAATAACCCATACTGGCATCGTGAGTTGAGAAACCGCCGATGGCGATGGTCGAGAAGCTATGGCAAATCGCATCAAATAAACTCATTCCCGCTAACCAGAAAGCGCTGGCGCAAGCGATGGTTAAGCTTAAATAGATATACCAAAGCGCTTTGGCGGTTTCTGCAATCCGTGGAGTCACTTTGGTATCTTTGACTGGTCCGGGTATTTCCGCTCGATAAAGCTGCATACCACCGATGCCAAGTACAGGTAAAATCGCGACGGCGAGTACGATGATCCCCATTCCACCAAACCATTGCAAAAATTGGCGATAGAAAAGGATGGCTTTGGGGAGTTCGTCTAAGCCAACAATCACGGTCGCCCCCGTGGTCGTTAACGCCGAAAAGGATTCGAAAAACGCATCGGTGACTGAAATGTTGGGATCGGCTGCGAGCAAAAAAGGCAATGCGCCAGCGCTGCCGATTACTGTCCAGAACAATACGACGATTAAAAAACCATCCCGTGCCTTGAGTTCATGTTTATGATGGCGGTTAGGAAACCAGAATAAGCCGCCACACAGCAGTAATACAAAAAAGGTTGAGACAAACGGCACACCTGCCCCATCGCGGTAGATCAAAGCCACCAACGCAGGCGCAAGCATAGAAACGCTAAATAGAGCGAGCAAAAGCCCGACAATACGGATAATTGAACGAAATTGCATTATGGTTCGAGCTGACTCGCTAATTCTGACTATGTTGTGGTGAGCGACTCACCTGTATTTTCGCGCCACTTTTATTGATCAAGGCTTGTGTGAAAGCATCTGATTGCAATGCCTCTAATTCCACCACCATTTCGACTTGTTCATTATAGTGAGCCTCCATTTCCGTTGCAGAAAATTGCGCCATTAAGGAATGGAGTAATGGAATCATGGCGTAGTCTAGCGTCAGGTGCACAGATGTGGTGATTTTTTTCTCAATAGTTTGAAGTCGCTTGAGCGCTTGTTGCACACCGCCACCATACGCTTTCACTAAGCCACCGGTTCCCAATAGAACACCGCCATAATAACGAGTCACTACCGCCGTAATTTCGCCGATATGAGACCCTGTGAGCTGAGCCAAGATGGGTTTTCCCGCAGTACCGGATGGCTCACCATCATCACTCAATCCCCACAGCATGGAGTTTTCAGGTCGCCCAGCCACAAACGCCCAGCAGTTGTGTCTCGCATCCGCATGACGCTGCTTAATCTCATCAACAAACGCTTTGGCACTGGCAAGATCTGGCGTATGTGCCAAATAGGTAATAAACAGACTCTTTTTAATCTCTTCTTCAAACCGAACAGAAGCCATGGGAATGAGGTAGGGATGAAGATTCATAACTCAGGTCTCAATAAAAAAGGCGCCCAGTGTAACACGGCCTCACCATAAGCTCGACTCGACTTAACGCACAATGTTAAACACTTGTTTAAAAAATGTATTGAAATTAGCTAATCTCAGGTTCAAACTTAGGCAACTGGTCAAACCAGAACATAAAAATGACAACCGCTCTCTCACACAATCACTGATTGTATGTCACGGAGATAGACAATGATTTACCAAGCCAAAACCCTACAGGTAAAGCAACTCGCTAATGGAATTGCCGAGCTCTCTTTCTGTGCTCCTGCTTCCGTTAACAAACTGGATTTACACACACTGGAATCCCTCGATAAAGCGTTAGATGCGCTCGCTGCCGATTCCAGTGTCAAAGGCCTCCTACTCAGCTCAGATAAAGAGGCTTTTATCGTCGGCGCTGATATCACCGAATTTCTCGGGCTATTTTCCAAACCGGAAGCAGAATTGGATGAGTGGTTGCAGTTTGCTAATCGCATTTTTAACAAGTTGGAAGATTTGCCTTTCCCCACCTTGTCAGCGTTGAAAGGCCACACACTTGGCGGCGGCTGTGAATGTGTACTCGCCACCGATTTTCGGATTGGTGATGCCACCACCAGCATTGGTTTACCTGAAACCAAACTCGGCATCATGCCGGGATTTGGCGGCACCGTGCGTCTGCCACGTTTGATTGGCGCTGATAGCGCGATGGAAATCATCACCCAAGGTAAAGCGTGCCGCGCGGAAGAAGCGTTAAAAGTGGGATTACTGGATGCGATTGTCGATAGCGACAAACTGATCGATTCCGCAATCACCACGTTGACTCAAGCGATTGAAGAGAAACTGGATTGGCAAAAACGCCGTCAGCAGAAAACCTCAGCGCTGACTCTAAGCAAGCTGGAAGCCATGATGAGCTTTACCATGGCAAAAGGCATGGTGGCGCAGGTGGCAGGTAAACACTATCCAGCACCGATGACATCTGTTGTGACCATTGAAGAAGCAGCGCGTTTACCACGCGATGCTGCGCTGGATATCGAGCGCAAACACTTCATCAAGCTCGCAAAATCTACCGAGGCGCAAGCACTGGTTGGTATTTTCCTCAATGATCAATACATCAAAGGCCTAGCCAAACAATCCGCGAAAGCGGCAAGCCAAGACACCCAACACGCCGCCGTGCTCGGCGCGGGCATTATGGGTGGCGGCATCGCCTATCAATCAGCTCTCAAAGGCGTACCTGTGCTGATGAAAGACATCGCACCGCACTCTTTAGAACTGGGCATGACCGAAGCGGCCAAGCTCCTCAACAAACAGTTAGAGCGCGGCAAGATCGATGGTTTCAAAATGGCTGGCATTCTGGCTTCCATCACCCCTTCTCTGCATTACGCAGGGATTGATCGGGCGGATGTGATTGTTGAGGCCGTGGTGGAAAATCCGAAAGTAAAAGCCGCGGTACTCAGCGAAGTGGAAGGATTGGTCAATGAAGAGACGATTCTGACCTCCAACACCTCGACCATTCCCATTAACCTGCTCGCCAAATCACTCAAGCGCCCACAGAATTTCTGTGGCATGCACTTCTTTAACCCAGTGCATCGCATGCCTTTAGTGGAAATCATCCGTGGTGAACACACCTCAGAAGACACCATCAACCGAGTGGTTGCTTATGCGGCGAAAATGGGCAAATCACCGATTGTGGTCAATGACTGCCCAGGATTCTTCGTTAACCGCGTACTCTTCCCTTACTTTGCAGGCTTTAGCCTACTGATGCGTGATGGTGCAAACTTCACCGAAATCGACAAAGTGATGGAGCGTCAATTCGGCTGGCCAATGGGCCCGGCGTATTTGCTTGATGTGGTCGGCATTGATACTGCACACCATGCTCAGGCAGTGATGGCGGAAGGCTTCCCAACTCGCATGGCGAAAAGCGGCCGAGAAGCGATTGATGCCCTGTACGAAGCGAAAAAATTTGGCCAGAAAAATGGCAGCGGCTTCTATCAGTACACCGTTGATAAAAAAGGCAAACCGAAAAAAGCCTTCAGCGATGACGTGCTCGCCATTCTTGCGCCTGTATGCGGCGCACCACAAAGCTTTGATCCACAAACCATCATCGAACGAACCATGATTCCGATGATTAATGAAGTGGTGCTCTGTCTTGAAGAAGGGATCATCGCCTCCGCGCAAGAAGCTGACATGGCGTTGGTGTACGGTCTTGGCTTCCCTCCGTTCCGTGGTGGTGTATTCCGTTACTTAGATACCATAGGCATCGCCAACTATGTGGCTATGGCGGAAAAATACGCGGACCTCGGCGCGCTCTATCAAGTACCGCAACTGCTGAAGAACATGGCGCAACAAGGAACATCTTTCTACAGCGCTCAGCAAGCCAGTGCCCTGTAAATCGGTTTAGAAAAGGAATAACAAAATGAATACAGTAGTGATTGTTGATTGCCTACGTACTCCGATGGGACGCTCCAAAGGCGGTGCGTTTCGCCACCAACGTGCGGAAGATCTTTCAGCACATTTGATGAAAGGCATTCTGGCGCGCAACCCACAGATCAATCCAAAAGAGATTGAAGACATTTATTGGGGCTGTGTGCAGCAAACCCTTGAACAAGGCTTTAACGTTGCGCGTAACGCAGCGCTGCTTGCGGGTCTGCCAATTGAGATTGGCGCGGTCACCGTCAACCGTTTGTGTGGATCGTCCATGCAAGCACTGCATGATGCGGCGCGCGCAATCATGGTTGGCGATGCAGAGATCTGTTTAGTGGGAGGCGTTGAGCACATGGGCCACGTGCCAATGACTCACGGCGTTGATTTCCATCCGGGCCTGTCTAAGAACGTGGCCAAAGCAGCGGGAATGATGGGACTGACCGCAGAGATGCTCGGCAAGCTGCATGGTATTAGCCGTCAGCAGCAAGATGAGTTCGCTGCGCGCTCTCATGCGCGTGCTCATGCAGCAACATTAGAAGGTCGCTTTAAAAACGAGATTCTGCCCACCGAGGGGCATGCTGCCGATGGTACGCTGTTTACCCTCGATTACGATGAAGTGATCCGCCCGGAAACCACAGTGGCGGGATTAGCTGAACTGCGTCCCGTGTTCGATCCGGCCAACGGAACTGTGACTGCAGGAACCTCTTCAGCCCTTTCGGATGGTGCTTCAGCGATGTTGGTGATGAGTGAACAGAAAGCCAAAGCACTCGGTTTAACCATTCGCGCTCGCATTAAAGCGATGGCCGTGGCCGGTTGCGATCCTTCGATCATGGGTTACGGCCCAGTACCTGCAACCCATAAAGCGCTCAAACGTGCGGGTTTAACCATGCAGGATATGGATGTGGTGGAATTGAACGAAGCGTTTGCCGCGCAATCTCTACCTTGCGCTAAAGACTTAGGCTTACTGGAGATGATGGATGACAAGGTCAACCTCAATGGCGGCGCGATAGCGCTCGGTCATCCACTGGGTTGCTCGGGTACACGTATCTCAACCACGCTGATCAATTTGATGGAAGCCAAAGATGCGAAATATGGCCTTGCCACCATGTGTATCGGCTTAGGTCAGGGTATCGCGACCATTTTTGAGCGCCCATAACCCTTACGTTTTGTCTATCACTGAAGCGTCGTTTAAGAGCCAGCAACGCTGGCTCTTATTATTAGGTTATTTAGCTTGTAGCCAATCACTGTAAAGTTGATCGCTACTGCCCAGATAATTCACCATCCACTCAATCAATTTATGATTATCGTCTTTGCGCCACACTAGGCAGCAGTGGCTAAGCAGTTTTTCATCGGGCAGTACCTTCTCCACCAACTGACCACTGGCTAGTAGCGGCTGCGCCATATGCCTTGGCATATAGCCGACCCCAAGTCCACTTTTTAAACTTTCAATCGCGCTGTACCAGTTTGGCAGCAGCAAACGGCGCTGTTTAGGGTAGTGTTCGGTATGGCGTTTGGGCAATACGCTTGAGGTATCGTCCAAACAGATGGCTAAAAACTGGCTGATAAACTCTTCACTCAAATTCTGCTCGCGCACGCAGGGGTGATTGGGTGACATCACAAATGCCCAGTCAAGAATACCCATATCGCGCACTTCAAAATCGCCGCCCACTGGTACTGCTGCCGTTGCGCCAATCACGATATCGGCGCGGCCTTGTGCAATCGCTTCCCACGAGCCGTTGAACACTTCCATGTTGATCTGTAGCTCGGCGAAATCAAAGGTTTGGTAGAAGGCTTCCACCATCGGCTTCATCTTGTCCAGCTTGACTACGTTATCGAGTGTCACCTTCAAGGTTTTACGCCAACCATGCGCAGCGCGTTTGGTTTGCGCGCGGATCTCCTCCATCTGGCGCAGTAACTGCCTTGCCTCCAGCATAAACAGCTCACCAGCCGGGGTTAGCTCGACCTTACGCGGTAAACGGCGAAACAGCACCACACTCAGTTCACTCTCTATTTGGCGCACACTGTAGCTGATCGCCGAAGGCACTTTGTGCAGCACCTCTGCTGCCGCAGTAAAACTGCCTAAACGCGCTACGGCGTCCAACATCTCCAAAGAGGATTTGGAAAACATCACTCACCTACCTATCAATTTTTTTGCATGATAACCGAAAAATTTGCCGTTTCTCTTCATCACAAGACAAAACTAGAATGTAACTACAGAAAAATCCTGGTTGGCGCCAACGGATACTGAAAAAACATGTGTGAATAATTTTGATGGACATGAAAAAATGAAAGTATCTTTCTTCCAGTTGGTTTACCTTTCGGCACTCTCCATGCTCGGTTTTATTGCCACCGACATGTATCTGCCTGCGTTTAAAATGATGGAAACCGCTTTTGCGACCGGCCCTGAACAAATCGCTCTATCACTGACGGTGTTCTTAGTGGGGATGGCGCTTGGCCAGTTACTGTGGGGCTTAGCTTCCGACAAATTTGGCCATCGTAATACGCTGATTGCTGGCTTACTCGTTTTTACCCTCGCCTCTGCCGGACTCGCGTTTAGCTCAACGGTATGGCAACTGCTACTGCTGCGTTTTATCCAAGCGATTGGGGTGTGCGCGCCAGCGGTCATTTGGCAGGCGATGGTGATCAAGCGTTACCCAAGCTCAGTCAGCCAACAGCTGTTTGCGACCATCATGCCACTGGTAGCACTCTCTCCAGCACTAGCACCGCAACTGGGTGTACTGCTGGCAGATTACTTTGGCTGGCACAGCATCTTTTTGACGTTAACCTTGATGGGTATTGTGTTGGTGGTGAGTACGGGCTTACAAACCAATGAAATTGCTGAGCCAAAAACCACTTCTATCGCGCAAGATATTAAAGGTTTACTGAAAAGCAAAACCTATCTCGGCAATGTGATGATGTTTGCTTGTTCATCGGCGGCGTTTTTTGCCTACCTGACCGGGATGCCGGAAATCATGGCGCAGCTTGGTTATCAAGCGCGTGATATAGGCTTAAGCTTCATTCCACAAACCATTGCATTTATGGTGGGTGGCTACCTAGGTAAGAAAGCGGTTCAGAAATACGGTGATGAACTGGTGCTCAAACAGTTGATTGCGCTGTTTACCCTGTCAGCGGCGATGATTTTTGTCGCCTCACAATGGACGCTCAGCTCAATTTGGCCAATCTTGGCTCCATTCTGCTTGATTGCGGTGGCCAATGGTGCGCTTTACCCGATTGTGGTTAACCGTGCTTTATCCAGTGCTAAGCAAAGCCCAGCAACCGCTGCCGGATTACAAAACAGCTTACAGATCAGTGTCAGCAGTTTATCCAGCGCCCTAGTGGCTGCGCTTGCAAGCCAAGCTCAGCCAGTGACAGGCATTGCGATTGTGTTGTGTACAGGCGGGTTGTGGATAGGTTACATACTCTCTAACCGTCAGTTACGTGAACAGTTCACCACCCCCGACAATGCTCGCGTGGTCAGTGACGAATAAACTGTACTTGAGTAATACAAAAAGAGCCGCGAATGCGGCTCTTTTTTCAATCGGTTCAATTATTTCTTTTTCACCGGACGCTGCCAGCCAGCAATTTTGCGCTCTGGCGCACGAGTGATGACTAACTCACCTTCAGCGACATTCTTCGTCAGGGTTGTACCGGCACCAATGGTCGCACCGTTACCAATGGTTACAGGCGCTACGAGCTGGCAATCAGAACCCACAAACACATCATCGCCAATCACGGTTTTGTGCTTATTGGCACCGTCGTAGTTACAGGTGATCACACCTGCGCCCACATTCACGCCTTTGCCAATCTCAGCATCGCCAAGATAAGTCAGGTGATTGGCTTTTGAGCCTTCACCAAGACGAGCATTTTTCATCTCCACAAAGTTGCCGACATGCGCATCATCGTGTAGCTCTGCTCCGGGACGTAGACGAGTAAACGGCCCAACCGTACAGTTTTCACCGACCGTCGCCCCTTCAATTACGCTGTATGGGCGGATCACCGTGTTGTCATCAATCTCACAATCTTTGAGAATCGAGCCCGCGCCAATCACTACGTTATTACCGATCGATACATTGCCTTCAATAATCACGTTAACATCGATTTCCACATCCGAACCGCACTGCAGTGTTCCGCGCAGGTCAAAACGTGCAGGATCGCGCAGCATCACACCTTGCTCAAGCAGCTTCTTGGCCTGACGCGCTTGGAAAGCACGCTCAAGACGCGCCAATTGAATGCGATCGTTTACCCCTTCCACTTCGATTGAGTGTGAAGGATGTACCGCTTCGACGGCACGGCCTTCATCATGCGCTGCCGCAATCACGTCAGTCAGGTAGTATTCGCCTTGCGCGTTATTGTTGTTTAGCCCTGCCAACCAACGCTTAAGGTCACGACCAGTCGCCACCAGCACCCCAGTGTTGACTTCTTTGATCAGCTTTTGCTCTTCGCTGGCATCTTTCTGCTCAACGATCGCCACCACAGGGCCACGTTTACGTACGATACGGCCGTAACCTGTAGGGTCTTCCAAAACAACGGTCAGTAATGCAATGCCATCGGTGGGCTGTGCTTCAAGTAAACTTTCAATAGTGTCTTCAGAAATCAGCGGTACATCCCCGTACAACACCAAGATTTTTTCATCATCTTGGAAATGGGGAGAGGCCTGATCTACGGCGTGCCCTGTTCCCAGTTGCTGCGCTTGCAAAACCCAGTTGACGTTTTCGTTCACCAGAGCTTGCTGCATCTGGTCGCCACCATGGCCATAAACCAGATGGATATTTTGCGCGCCTAGGTTATTACACGTATCAATGACGTGTTTGACCATAGGCTTACCCGCCAATGTATGCAGCACCTTCGGCATATTGGAGTGCATACGAGTTCCTTTCCCTGCCGCGAGAATTACCGTACTGAATTTCATTTGTTATCTACCTAGTCATTTTTCTGCGTCGTATTCTAAACAGCAAACTGAAAATAGTTAATTGCCGATTATCTCGAAAATAAGAAGAGCGATTATTTTCATAGAAAATCACGTTTATTTATTAGTGATCAGTCAATAACGGGACAAAAAACATCCCATAACGTCACACACTCTTACCGATAAGCGGAGCACAAGAGACAAAAAAGCCTGACATAAGTCAGGCTTTTTATCAGCTTATTTGCATGATTAACGACGCTTTTTGGTCAGTTCAATCACGCGAAGCTGTGCGATGGCTTTAGCCAGTTCACTGGCCGCTTGTGCAAAGTCCATATCGCCATGCTGGTTGAGAATACGCTCTTCCGCACGACGTTTGGCTTCTTCTGCCTTAGCTGCGTCCAGATCTTCTCCACGGATTGCGGTATCGGCCAACACAGTCGCTGTGCCCGGCTGAACCTCAACAATACCACCTGAGACATAAATGTACTCTTCGTGGCCGTGCAGTTTCACAATACGCACCATACCAGGCTTGATAGCGGTCAGCAGCGGTGTATGGCCGTGGAAAATACCCAGCTCACCTTCGCTACCGGTCACCTGAAACGTTTCAACCAAGCCAGAGAACAGTTTTTTCTCTGCGCTCACTACGTCCAGATGAAAGGTTATTGCTGCCATATCGCCTCCTAGTCAGCCTTATAGCTTCTTCGCATTCTCGATAGCATCGTCAATCGTACCGCAGTACATAAACGCTTGCTCTGGAATGTCATCGTAGTCACCTGCCAGCAGACCTTTGAAACCACGCAGGGTTTCTTTCAGAGGTACGTATACCCCTGGATCGCCAGTAAAGACTTCTGCTACGTGGTAAGGCTGAGTCAGGAAACGTTCGATCTTACGCGCACGAGCAACGACTTGCTTGTCCGCTTCAGACAATTCGTCCATACCTAGAATCGCGATGATATCTTTCAGCTCTTTATAGCGTTGTAGCGTTGCTTGCACGCCACGCGCCACATCGTAGTGCTCTTGACCAACAACCAGTGGATCCAATTGACGTGAAGTCGAATCCAGTGGGTCGATCGCTGGGTATAGACCCATAGCGGCGATGTTACGGTTCAGAACAACGGTTGCATCCAAGTGAGCAAACGTGGTTGCTGGTGATGGGTCAGTCAAGTCATCCGCAGGTACGTATACCGCTTGTACAGAGGTGATAGAACCTTTCTTGGTTGACGTGATACGTTCTTGCAGAACACCCATCTCTTCAGCCAGTGTTGGCTGGTAACCTACCGCTGAAGGCATACGGCCAAGCAGAGCAGATACTTCCGTTCCCGCTAGGGTGTAACGGTAGATGTTGTCGATAAACAGCAGTACGTCACGGCCTTCATCACGGAACTTTTCCGCCATAGTCAGACCAGTCAGTGCTACACGCAGACGGTTGCCTGGTGGCTCGTTCATCTGACCGTAAACCATCGCTACTTTCGACAGTTCTGGTTGTTCAACGTTTACAACGCCCGCTTCCTGCATTTCGTGGTAGAAGTCGTTACCCTCACGAGTACGCTCACCTACCCCAGCAAATACTGACAAACCTGAGTGCTGTAGCGCGATGTTGTTGATAAGTTCCATCATGTTAACGGTCTTACCTACACCCGCACCACCGAACAGACCGATTTTACCGCCTTTCGCAAACGGACAGATCAGGTCGATAACCTTAACACCCGTTTCCAAAAGTTCAGTTGCACTAGACTGTTCTTCGTAGCTTGGAGCAGGACGGTGAATCGAGTACACCTCTTCTGCGCCAATGTCGCCACGTTCGTCAATCGCATCACCAAGCACGTTCATGATACGACCTAGGGTTTTAGTACCTACTGGTACTGAAATTGGAGCGCCAGTGTTTTGTACTGTCATTCCACGACGTAAACCATCCGAGCTACCCATAACGATAGCGCGAATCACGCCACCGCCTAGCTGCTGTTGAACTTCCAGAACCAGACGTTCTTTGGAATCCACAACATTCAGAGCATCGTAAACACTTGGTACTTCGCTCTGTGGGAACTCTACGTCGACTACCGCACCGATGATCTGTACGATCTTACCTGTAGCCATCGTTAATCCTCTAAACTGTTTGTTTTACCTAAGCTTAAACCGCAGCCGCGCCGCCTACGATTTCCGACAATTCTTGTGTAATCGCCGCCTGACGGGCTTTGTTGTACACAAGTTGTAAATCATCAATCAGGTTGCTCGCGTTATCGGTAGCAGCTTTCATCGCAACCATTCGGGCTGCTTGCTCACACGCTAGGTTTTCTACAACACCTTGATAAACCTGCGACTCAATGAAGCGCAGTAAAAGCGCATCTAATAGAGGCTTTGGTTCAGGCTCGTAGATGTAGTCCCACATGTGATCACGCTGCATATCTTCGCTGTCCGATTTTGGCAAAGGTAGCAATTGATCGATCTTTGGTTTTTGCACCATGGTGTTCACAAACTGGTTGAACACCAGATAGAGGCGGTCTAACTCACCTTTATCGTATTTCTTCAGCATGACGCCAACCGAACCGATCAGATCTTCTAAGCTTGGGCTGTCGCCCAAACCAGAAACCTGAGCCGCTACTTTCGCGCCGCTGTTGTTGAAAAAAGCGGTCGCTTTTGAGCCGATAATCGCCAGCTCAATCTGCGCGCCTTTCTCTTTCCAAGTTTGCATATCTGTGATGGCTTTTTTGAACAAGTTAATGTTCAAACCACCACACAAACCGCGGTCTGTAGAAATAATGATGTAACCAACTCGCTTCGCTTCACGCTCTTCTAGATACGGATGACGATACTCTAGACTTGCGTTGGCGACATGACCGATCACTTTACGTATTGTTTGTGCGTAAGGGCGTGATGACTCCATAGCGTCCTGTGAACGACGCATTTTTGAAGCAGCCACCATTTCCATCGCTTTCGTAATCTTCTGAGTGCTTTTCACACTCCCGATCTTAGTACGTATCTCTTTTGCGCCGGCCATCGTTACTCTCCGTTAGTTGGTGGCAGAAACTGCCACCGACCTCATTACCAAGTTTGGGTTGCTTTGAAATCGTCAACCAGCTTCTTCAGCTGAGCTTCGATCTCATCGTTGTAAGCACCCGTCTTGTCGATTTGCGCTGCCAATTCAGCGTAATGAGCACGAGCATACGATAGTAGAGCAGCTTCGAAGT
The DNA here is from genome assembly GCF_035615595.1 of Vibrio sp. R-1. Classification (NCBI taxonomy): domain Bacteria; kingdom Pseudomonadati; phylum Pseudomonadota; class Gammaproteobacteria; order Vibrionales; family Vibrionaceae; genus Vibrio; species Vibrio sp. R-1. The sequence goes on from NZ_WPDC01000031.1 coordinate 13,273, forward strand.
CGAGAACCTTGTTCAGTTCTACGTCTGTCAGATAGCCACGTTCCGCAGCAAAGATCACCAGAGCCTGATCAAAGACAGACATTGGTGCATACTGTTTCTGCTTCATCAGTTCAGTCACTTTCTGACCGTGAGTCAGCTGACGCTTGGTCGCTTCATCCAGATCCGAAGAGAACTGAGCAAACGCCGCCAATTCACGGTAAGCAGCCAGAGCAGTACGGATACCACCAGAGAGCTTCTTAACGATCTTGGTTTGCGCTGCACCACCTACACGAGAAACTGAGATACCTGGGTCAACCGCTGGACGTACGCCCGCGTTGAACAGTTCAGTTTGTAGGAAGATCTGACCATCAGTGATCGAGATTACGTTGGTCGGTACGAATGCCGATACGTCACCAGCTTGAGTTTCGATGATTGGCAAAGCGGTTAGAGAACCAGTCTTACCTTTCACTTCACCCTTAGTGAAACGCTCTACGTACTCTTCGTTTACACGAGCGGCACGCTCTAGTAGACGAGAGTGGAGGTAGAACACGTCGCCAGGGAAAGCTTCACGGCCTGGTGGACGACGCAGAAGCAGTGAGATTTGACGGTAAGCAACAGCCTGTTTAGACAGGTCATCGTATACAATCAGCGCATCTTCACCGCGATCGCGGAAGTATTCACCCATCGCACAGCCTGAGTAAGGCGCGAGGTATTGCAGTGCAGCAGATTCAGACGCTGAAGCCACCACAACAATGGTGTTTTTCAGTGCGCCGTGCTCTTCCAATTTACGAACTACGTTCGCAATGGTTGACGCTTTCTGGCCGATAGCAACATAGATAGAGTAAATACCAGAGTTTTTCTGGTTGATGATCGCATCAATCGCCAACGCAGTTTTACCTGTTTGACGGTCACCGATGATCAGCTCACGCTGGCCACGGCCGATTGGAATCATCGAGTCCACTGATTTGTAACCAGTTTGAACAGGTTGATCAACCGACTTACGATCGATAACACCCGGTGCGATCACTTCAACTGGTGAAGTCTGTTTTGCACCGATTGGGCCTTTACCATCAATCGGCTCACCCAGAGTGTTAACTACACGACCTAGCAGCTCAGGACCAACAGGAACTTCCAAAATACGGCCAGTACCTGTTACTTTCATGCCTTCACGCAGATCCGCGTATGGACCCATTACTACCGCACCGACCGAGTCACGCTCAAGGTTCAGTGCCAGTGCATAACGGTTGCCCGGTAATTCAATCATTTCACCTTGCATAACATCTGCAAGGCCGTGAATACGAATGATACCGTCGCTTACCGATACGATAGTACCTTCGTTGCGAGCTTCACTAACAACGTTGAAAGATTCAATACGTTGTTTGATCAGATCGCTAATTTCCGTGGAATTAAGTTGCATGCTCCAATCCCCATCAAGACTGCAATGCATCGCTCAGACGCTTCAAACGTCCGCGTGCTGAGTTATCGATGACTAAGTCTCCGGCTCGAATAATAACTCCGCCAAGCAGAGTCTCATCTACACTGCAATTCAGCTGAACTTTGCGCTCTAAACGCTGCTCAAGCTTGCTGCCAATTTCTGAACGCTGTTGTTCACTGAGTTCAGTAGCGGAAATCACTTCCACATCTACTTTCTTCTCATGTTCCTGCTTTAGCACAGCAAAGTGCTCATAAAGCGCAGGAATCGCCAACAGACGACCATTTTCTGCCATTACCTTAATCAGGTTTTGGCCATGACCATCAAGCTGTTCGCCACAAACTGCAATAAAAATCTCAGCCAATTTATTAGCTGAGCCCGAGCTGGTTAACAGCTCGTGCATTTGTTCGTTTTTTGCGACTTCAGCGGTGAAAGCAAGCATCTGGCTCCAATGGCCAAGTTGCTGTTTTTCTACCGCAAAATCAAAGGCTGCTTTAGCGTAGGGGCGTGCGATTGTAGTCAGATCCGACATATGCGCCCCCTCCGTTAAAGTTTTGCAGTAATGTTGTCGAGAATATCTTTGTGCGTATCTTTATCGATTGAACGCTCAAGAATTTTCTCAGCACCAGCAATTGCCAGAGTTGCAACCTGTTTACGCAGCTCATCGCGAGCACGGTTACGTTCTGCTTCAATCTCCGCTTCGGCTTGAGTCAGGATTTTCTGGCGTTCTGCCTGAGCTTCCTCACGTGCTTCGTCGATGATTTGTGCTTTACGTTTATTCGCTTGCTCAATGAGCTCAGTTGCTGTGCGTTTTGCTTCTTTCAATTGATCCGAAGCATTAGCTTGTGCCAGATCTAGATCTTTCTTTGCACGCTCAGCGGCTTGCAAACCATCAGCAATTTTCTTCTGACGATCTTCAATCGCTTTGATAATCGGCGGCCACACATATTTCATGCAGAACCACACAAACATACCAAAGGCAATTGCTTGACCTAGCAGAGTTGCGTTCATATTCACAACAGCTACCCCCTAAAGTGGACTTAGTGTTAATCAACGACAAATCTTATCGATTTGTCAGGACAAAGCTTGATTAACCAGCTAGCTGACCAACGAATGGGTTTGCGAATGTGAATAGCAGAGCGATTACGATACCGATCATTGGAACCGCGTCCAGCAGACCTGCGATGATGAACATCTTAACTTGCAGCATAGGAGCCATTTCAGGTTGACGAGCAGCGCCTTCCAAAAACTTTCCGCCTAATACAGCGAAACCAATCGCAGTACCAACCGCACATAGACCAACAATAATAGCTACAGCGATTGCAGAGAAGCTCAATACAGTTTCCATCTAATTTCTCCAAAGATTCAATGGGTATTAAAAATTCAATTTATTAATGATCGTTATCTTCATGAGCCATTGACATATACACAATGGTCAACATCATAAATACAAACGATTGGATCAAAATAACCAAGATATGGAAGATAGCCCAAGGTAGGGATCCCATCCATTGCAGGTACCATGGCAGCATAGCCGCACAAAGAATAAACACTACTTCACCTGCAAACATGTTACCGAACAGACGCATACCGAGTGATAGCGGTTTCGCCAGCAGCGAAACAACTTCAATCAATAGGTTGAACGGAATCATGATCCAGTGATTAAACGGGTGTAGTGCCAACTCTTTTGCAAACCCGCCCAGACCTTTCACTTTGATGCTGTAGTAAATCATCAGAGCAAATACGCCTAGAGCCATAGCCATGGTGATATTCACATCAGCTGACGGCACCACTTTTAGGTAAGGGATACCAAGCCAATGCTGTGCTGGGTAAGGTAAGAAATCGATAGGCACAAGGTCCATCAAGTTCATTAAAAATACCCAACAAAAGATAGTGAGTGCCAAAGGAGCAATTAGTGGATTGCGACCATGGAAAGTGTCTTTGACGTTTTTGTCAACGAACTCTACCACCATCTCAACAGCACACTGCAGCTTACCCGGAACACCCGCTGTCGCTTTTCTGGCTACTGCACGGAATACTCCAAGGAATATCAGTCCAGTTAAAACAGAGAAGAACAGGCTATCGATGTGTACATTCCAGAAACTCGACTCTTCCGCCACTAGCCCCAACTTGTAGGTTGAAAGGTTAGTAAGGTGGTGAGTGATATAACTGGAAGGTGTGAGCGCTTCACCTGGCGCAGCCATAACTCATCCTATTTTTTGTTGTTAATGAATAGCACTGGCGCACAGATATTGATACCTAGAGCCAGCAAATAGGTTAGCTTCAGTGGAACAAGTTCCAACTGCATATACATGTAGGCAACGGAAAACAGGACGATAGTGATGAGAATTTTCAGCGCTTCACCCGTATAAAACGAGATGGCGACCATTTTTAACGCGCGCGCCCCTGCAAACAGGAAAGCACAACCCGCAAAAACAGCGTTAGCAATGACAAAAATGCCACCACCGACTAAGGCTGAAAGCCCCCAATCACCATTTACCGCCACTGCAAACACAGCTGCCGCAACCATAACTGCACTGAACTGGATCAATAACAATCGCTTTGCAAGCTCTCGTCCTTGCCTCGCTAGCACAGCTACCATGTATTCTTACCTCTAGTAATCACCACAGCTCGAACCGCTTTTTCGGACTGGGAAATTGGCGAAAATTATACGGTGGCATCAACTGATTGCAATGAAAACACCGCAAAAAGTTACAATTTTGCATACAATCCGACAACTTTCGCATAAACAATGTGATTTAACACAATTGATTTAAATCAATTATCTCACTTAGTTTTGCAGCTTGGCAATCAGTAGCTCTAATTTGTGAGGCTCATCAAGACTAATCGTCACTTTCGATTTACCGTTTGGGGTTCTCACTATAGAGACTTTTGCTGCTAATTTCTCACTTAAATTTTGTGACAATTGTTGTATTTCTAGGTCTTCTGACACGTTTTTTGCGTCAGATGGGTCAGATAAACATTTTTTTACAAGTTGCTCAGTTTGACGAACGGTCAGTTGCTTCTTCGCCACTTGCTGCGCAATTTCCACTTGCTGTTCACCTTCTAACATCAGAAGAGCACGAGCATGGCCCATTTCCAACTGTTTGGTCTCCAATAAGCGCTTTACGTCATCGCTCAATTGGTTCAAACGCAGCAGATTGGTCACGGTCGTGCGTGACTTGCCGATCACTTCCGCAACCTGCTGATGGGTAAGATTAAATTCGTTTTGTAAACGCTCTAGCGCTTGTGCCTCTTCCATCGCATTCAGATCTTCGCGCTGAATGTTCTCGATCAATGCCATCGCGATCGCACCACGATCTTCCACTTGCTTGATCAAACAGGGCACTTGCTTTAACCCCGCTTGTTTGGCGGCACGCCAACGACGTTCACCCGCAATGATCTCATATCCTCCGGTGGGCAGATGACGCACGACAATCGGCTGGATAATACCTTGAGACTGAATGGATGCCGCCAACTCTTCCAGAGCTTCTGGGGAAAGATCTTTACGTGGCTGATAAATACCGGGCTTGAGATTAGAGATGGAAAGATCCGCCAACTCACCTTCCGCCGACATCGACTGACTGAGTGAAGCAACTTGCTGCTTTTCGCGAGCCAATGAACTGGTCGCGAGTAGTGCATCCAGCCCTTTTCCTAAACCACGTTTAGTCATGTAAACGAATTCCTATAGTTGTTGTTTTATGCGGGAATCTCTTCGCGACGTAACATCTCACCAGCTAACGCTAAATAGGCCTTAGCCCCGGCCGATTGCTTATCGTAATACATCGCTGGTTTACCATGACTTGGCGCTTCGGCCAGTCGGACATTACGTGGAATAACCGTACGATACACTTTACTACCAAAGTGCTTTTTCAATTGATCAGACACTTCATTGGCCAAGCGGTTACGTGGGTCGTACATGGTACGCAAGATACCTTCAATTTTGAGGTTATCGTTAACCACGGCGGCCAGTTTGCTGATCGTATCCATTAACGCGGTTAAGCCTTCCAACGCAAAATACTCACATTGCATAGGAACCAACACGGAATCGGCGGCTGCCATGGCGTTGATTGTAAGAAGGTTTAAAGAAGGCGGACAATCAATAAAGATGAAATCATAGTTATCACGCACTGAGGCGAGTGCGTTTTTCAAGCGCACTTCACGGGCAAACACTTCCATCAGTTTGATTTCAGCCGCAGTGACATCGCCATTGGCGGCAATCAAGTCATAGTGACCGGTGGTTTTGCGACATACCACTTGGTCAAACGGCGCATCTTCAACCAAAAGCTCATAAGCCGTGGAGTCAACCTGATATTTATCGACGCCACTAGCCATAGTGGCATTACCTTGTGGGTCAAGATCGACCACCAGTACTTTACGTTTGGTGGCGGCCATAGAGGCGGCCAAATTGATACAAGTTGTTGTTTTCCCAACTCCGCCTTTCTGATTGGCGATTGCTACGATTTTACCCACGGTATGCCTCGCTGTTATCCCTTGCGCGATAAGATTACAAGATGACGCTCACCTTCCAACCCAGGAACTTGCAAAGCTTTGATATCGGTCACAGAACACCACTCAGGGAGTAGGGTGATTTCATCATCAGGCCGTACTCCTTTGAGGGCTAAAAATACCCCACCATTCGGTTTTGGTAGATGCTGACACCAGTTGACCATGTCGGTCATCGACGCAAAAGCGCGGCTTAATACGCCATCAAAACCGGATTCAGGATCAAACTCTTCCACTCGACTCTGCACAGGTAACACATTGTTGATCTTGAGATCGTGGATCACCTGTTTTAGAAAACGGATCCGTTTACCAAGACTATCGAGCAGCACAAACTCTTTATCTGGGTGCATGATCGCAAGCGGAATACCAGGCAATCCAGGCCCAGTACCCACATCAATAAAGCGCTCACCGACAAGATGCGGACTGACCACCAAACTATCGAGAATATGTTTCACCAACATTTCCATCGGATCGCGCACAGAAGTGAGGTTATAAGCTTTGTTCCATTTGTCGAGCAGCTGCACATACCCAACGAGCTGCTCACGTTGCTGCTCTGTCACCGTTAAGCTGGTTTTGCTGATCAAGGCGTCGAGTTTGACTCGTAACGGATTCATTACGCCGCTTCTCCCTTTTTCAGCATGCCGTGTTTTTTCAGGTGAACCAGCAAAATCGAAATCGCCGCAGGCGTGATACCTGAAATACGTGATGCAATTCCAATGGTTTCTGGTTTAGCCGCATTGAGCTTCAATACTACCTCGTTTGAAAGACCTTTGACTTGCTTATAATCAAGCTCTGCTGGCAGCTTGGTATGTTCATGGCGCAGCGATTTTTCAATTTCATCTTGCTGGCGTTGAATGTAGCCATCGTATTTAACTTGAATCTCTACCTGTTCGGCGGCTTCAGCATCTTCCAAAGCTGGGGCAAAAGCCGGCAAAGTGGTCAGCAGCTCATAGGTCATTTCAGGGCGACGCAGTAAGTCTTCACCACTAGCTTCACGCGACATCGGCGTTTTCAGCAGAGTATTGAGCTGTTCGACGCCAACCGAGTTTGGATTCATCCAAGTTTCTTGCAAGCGTTGACGCTCTTTGGCCATGTTGTCGATTTTTTGGTTAAAACGCACCCAACGCGCATCATCCACAAGGCCAAGCTCACGCGCTTTTTCGGTCAAACGCAGATCAGCGTTGTCTTCACGCAGCAGCAGACGATATTCCGCGCGCGAAGTGAACATACGGTAAGGCTCTTTAGTGCCCATGGTCGAGAGATCGTCGATCAGCACACCCATGTACGCCTGATCGCGACGTGGACTCCAACCTTCTTTGTCTTGGCTGTATAAGCTGGCGTTCAGACCCGCCATCAAGCCTTGCGCAGCGGCTTCTTCGTAACCAGTAGTGCCGTTGATTTGCCCTGCAAAGAACAAACCATGGATAAATTTGGTTTCATACGTTTGCTTCAAATCACGTGGATCGAAGAAGTCGTATTCAATCGCGTAACCCGGACGAACAATATGTGCGTTCTCAAAACCTTTCATTGAACGTACGATCTGCACTTGCACGTCAAATGGCAAGCTGGTGGAAATGCCGTTCGGATAGAGTTCAGTGGTGGTTAAACCCTCCGGCTCAATAAAAATCTGGTGACTGTCTTTATCAGCAAAACGCATCACCTTATCTTCGATCGATGGACAGTAACGCGGGCCGATCCCTTCGATGATCCCGGCATACATAGGGCTGCGATCAAGGTTAGCGCGGATCACATCATGGGTGCGCTCATTGGTGTGCGTGATGTAACACGGAATTTGGCGTGGATGGTGCTCACGCTTGCCCATAAAGGAAAAAACTGGGGTCGGATTATCACCGTGCTGCGCTTCCAATACCGAGAAATCAACGCTATTGGCATCGATACGTGGTGGTGTGCCGGTTTTTAAGCGATCAACACGAAATGGCAGTTCACGCAGTCGGTGCGCCAAAGCGATCGATGGTGGATCCCCTGCACGACCTCCAGCATAGTTTTCAAGGCCGATATGGATCTTACCGCCAAGGAAAGTCCCGACGGTTAACACTACCGCTTTGGCATGAAATTTCAGGCCCATCTGAGTCACAACACCACGAATATGATCATGCTCGACGATCACATCATCTACCGCTTGTTGGAACAGGGTGAGATTCGGGGTGTTTTCTAACACATTACGCACATAGGCTTTGTACAGAGCACGATCGGCTTGTGCACGAGTTGCACGCACGGCTGGCCCTTTTGAAGCGTTCAGTGTACGAAATTGAATACCTGCGTGATCGATAGCTTGCGCCATCAAACCGCCCATTGCATCCACTTCTTTGACTAAATGACCTTTACCGATCCCACCAATGGCAGGGTTACAGGACATTTGGCCTAGGGTGTCAATATTGTGGGTAAGAAGTAACGTACGCTGTCCTGTACGTGCTGCAGCGAGAGCGGCTTCCGTTCCTGCGTGACCGCCACCAACCACAATGACGTCAAATGTTTCGTGATAAAGCATGAACGACCTCAGGTATTCATCGAGACTATGGGTTAACAAAAGAGGCGTATTCTAACCTCTTTCGGTTGGCTAGAAAATCGCTTTCCTGTTTTTTCGATCAAGGAGGGTCATTAAATATATATAAAGATCTATATAGAGATCTTTTTATTAGATCTACTATTAAGGAGCAGGATCTTTGTGGATAAGTGAAAAATGATCAACAAGATCATGCGATTCAGAAGGATCAGATCGTGTGATCAACCACTGATCTGTTCAAGGATTAGCTGGGATCAAAATTCTATGTTATACACAGCCACCTTGGGATCTAAAACTTGTTATATGGATAACTATAGGAAGATCACCGGATAATCGTATAGTTATCCACATGAGATTCGATTGAAAAAGCATCAATCAATTTTTTCACTACCATTAAATTTATCCACAATCCAAAAAAAAGAGCGGCATTAAGCCGCTCTGCATGGAATAGGTCATTATTTAGAAGCGATTGATGACGCGTTTGAGCCAAGCTTCAGCGGCATCTTCAGGCACTGGGTGCTCTTGTACATCGATGGTAAAGCAGTTGGCCAGAGGTTTAGCACCAATATCCCCCAGCAGCTGATAGGCATGTTTACCTGCCGCGCAGAAAGTATCGTAGCTTGAATCACCAATCGCGACCACGGCATAACGTAGTGCAGAGGTATTCGGTGGTGTATTCTGCAGAGCCTGAATAAAGGGCTGGATATTATCCGGGTACTCACCAGCCCCGTGGGTTGAGGTGATGATCAGCCAAGTCCCTTTAGCAGGGATCTCACTAATGTTGGGCTGGTTGTGAATTTTGGTGTCAAAGCCTTGTTCTTGCAGTAAATCACTCAGGTGGTCACCCACATATTCCGCACCGCCTAGGGTGCTGCCAGTAATGATATGAATCATAGCGTTACTCTATTTCCCAATACAGAATGATGAAAAAATGCGGCCAAGCAGATCATCGGAGCTGAACTCGCCCGTAATTTCGTTAAGGTGTCGCTGGGCTATACGCAGCTCTTCGGCGAGGATTTCTCCGGCCATATAGCCTTCAAGTTGTTGCTGACCAATCGCTAAGTGCTCTGCGGTTCGCTCTAGGGCATCGAGATGACGGCGGCGTGCCATAAAGCCACCTTCCTGATTGCCTGAAAAACCCATGCACTCTTTGAGGTGCTGACGCAAGGCATCGACCCCTTGGCCTGTTTTGGCTGATAGGCGAATCAATGTGGGTTGATTAACATGGCAGATCCCAAGGGGCTCACCAGTTTGATCGGCTTTATTACGGATCACAGTGATCCCAATATTCTCTGGCAGTTTGTCAACAAAATCAGGCCAGATGTCCTGTGGATCGGTGGCCTCTGTGGTGGTGCCATCGACCATAAACAGTACGCGATCGGCTTGGCGGATCTCTTCCCACGCGCGCTCAATACCAATTTTTTCTACCGCATCAGAAGCGTCTCGTAGTCCCGCGGTATCGATGATGTGCAGCGGCATCCCATCAATATGGATATGCTCACGCAGAACATCACGGGTGGTGCCGGCAATGTCGGTAACGATGGCAGACTCTTTACCTGAAAGTGCATTGAGTAGGCTCGATTTACCCGCATTAGGACGCCCAGCAATCACCACCTTCATCCCTTCGCGCATAATGGCACCTTGGTTGGCTTCACGGCGCACTGCGGCAAGATTATCTATGATGGTTTGCAGATCAGCGGAAACCTTACCATCGGCCAGAAAATCGATCTCTTCTTCTGGGAAATCAATTGCGGCTTCAACATAGATGCGCAGGTGAATCAGCGATTCCACCAAGGTATGGATGCGTTTAGAAAACTCGCCTTGCAGTGATTGCAGCGCGGATTTTGCGGCTTGCTCAGAGCTGGCATCAATCAGGTCTGCGATGGCTTCCGCTTGGGTTAAATCCATCTTGTCATTGAGGAAAGCGCGTTCTGAGAATTCACCGGGACGTGCTGGGCGCACCCCTTTAATCTGCAAAATACGGCGGATCAGCATATCCATGACGACCGGGCCACCGTGACCTTGCAGCTCAAGCACATCTTCACCGGTAAATGAATGAGGATTGGGGAAAAACAGCGCAATGCCTTGATCGAGCTGCTGGCCATCTTCATCGGTGAAAGGCAAGTATTCGGCATAGCGGGGTCTGAGCGTGCGTCCAGTGACTGTCTGCGCGACGTGGGCAGCCAGTGGGCCTGATACACGGATAATGCCGACACCACCACGGCCGGGTGCCGTAGCCTGCGCGACAATGGTATCTGTTGTCATAGTGTTACCTGAACAGGATTGAATTAGCGCCATTGTAATCAGCAGCCAACAAAAAGGCGACCTTTTGGCCGCCTCTTTATTACTCAATCAAACTTACTTGGAGTGTAAGCCTTTTTTCTCTAGCGCTTTGTAGATCAGCGTTTGCTGGATTAGCGTTACGATGTTCGACACCAACCAGTACAGAACCAGACCTGATGGGAACCACAGGAAGAAGAAAGTGAACATCACTGGCATGAAGGTCATGATCTTCTGTTGCATTGGATCGGTGATAGTGGTCGGGCTCATCTTCTGGATAACGAACATGCTCGCACCCATCAGCAGTGGCAAGATGTAGTAAGGATCTTGCGCGGACAAGTCATGAATCCAACCAAAGAATGGAGAATGACGCAGCTCTACCGACTCCATCAGTGCCCAGTACAGCGCAATGAAAATAGGCATTTGCAGAAGGATAGGGAGACAGCCACCCAGTGGGTTTACTTTCTCTTTCTTATACAGCTCCATCATCTCTTGGCTCATGCGCTGGCGATCATCGCCAATCCGCTCACGCATCGCTTGCAGTTTAGGTTGCAGCATGCGCATTTTCGCCATTGAGGTGTACTGTGCTTTGGTCAGTGGGTACATCGCACCACGCACAATAAAGGTTAAGCAGATGATGGCCACACCCCAGTTGCCAACAAACGTCTGAATCACAGACAGCAACCAGTGCAGTGGCTTAGCAATGAACCACAACCAACCATAATCAACCACCAGATCAAGATTAGGCGCTGTTGCAGCCATTTGGTCTTGCAGTTTTGGGCCTACCCATAAGGTCGCTTCAAACTCTGCTTTATCACCGTTGGCAATGGTTTTGTTTGGTGTACGGATACCCATATCACCTAAATTATTGATAACGCGTGAGTAAAGCTGTGCTTGCGGCTCATCACGTGGGATCCATGCTGAAGCGAAGTAGTGCTGGATCATCGCGACCCAGTTTACCGTCACATCGTTTGGTGCACTGAGGTTGCGATCTTTCATGTCGTCGAAGCTGTACTTCTTGTAACGCACATCGCTGGTTGAGTAAGCACCACCACGGTAAGTTGGCATGGCGAGGTTGCCACCAGAATCCAGCAGATTTTGGCGCAGGTGAGCATACATACCTAGTGTGGCTTCGCTACCTGAGTTATTGGCGACGTCAAACACCACATCCACGGCGTAGCTACCACGCTTAAGAATGAAGGTTTTCGTGTAGTCAATGCCATTGGCTTGATAGGTCATAGGAATGCGCAGTTCATCTTGGCCTTCGGCCAGAGTGAAACTATCCGCACTCACTTGGTAAGCGGGACGATTATTGCTAGTGACGTCAATGCCTTGTGGGCCGACTAAACCACTTTGAGCAATAAACTGATGGCCTTGGGTGTTTTGTAACAAGACAAAAGACTCAGGCGAATTGAGCTCTTCTGAGTATTGATTCAGTTTTGCGCTAACCACATCGCCGCCGAGCGTATCAATAGACAGAGTCAGTACATCGGTTGAGACGGTAATGGTCTTGGCCTTCGCCGCCACATTTTGTGCAGGCGTTGGATCTAACTCATCGGAAAATGAAGGAGCAGGAGCTGCGCCTGTGGATTGGGCCTGCTGTGTCGCTTGCGGTGCAGGGTTCTTCGCTACTTGCCATTGTTGAAACAGTAGGAAAGAAACCAGCGCCAGAGCGATTAACAAGATATTACGTTGAGAATCCATCGTTATTTATCTCTGTCTTGTTTTTGGACTGGTGGAACGGGGTCAAAGCCCCCTTCGTTCAAAGGGTGGCATTTTAATAGACGTTTGGTGGATAACCAACATCCTTTTATAAAACCGTGAGCTCGCAGCGCTTCTATCGCATACGTGGAACAAGTAGGAGTGAATCGGCAGCGTGGGCCGATAAGTGGACTAATAAACCACTGGTAAAGTTTTACAATACCAATGGCTAACCACGAGAAGGGCGAGAGAGGCGTTGCCATAGTTTGCCAAGCAAGTTAAACAGTTCTTCATTGCTCAAATCTTGCGCGCTCTTTTTCGCGATGACAACAAAATCTTTGTTAGCCAGTTGATTTTGATGTAAGCGAAAGCTTTCTCGGCAAATACGTTTGAATCGATTACGGCCGACGGCAGTTTTGATCTGCTTTTTAGGAACCGCGAGTCCCAAACGAGGATGAGAAAGATTATTAGCGCGAGCGATGATTGTGAGATGAGGAGAACCAGCACTGTGAGCTTGCTGGAAGACTTTTTGATAATGTTCGGGAGTTAACAAACGTAACTCCCGATTGAATGCGTACGTACTCAAAATAATTCGAGATTATTTTGACAGGCGCTTACGGCCTTTTGCACGACGTGCATTCAGAACTTTACGACCGTTCGCAGTCGCCATGCGAGCACGGAAACCGTGAGTACGCTTGCGCTTCAGAACTGAAGGTTGAAAAGTGCGTTTAGACATGATGTTACCTTTACTGATCAGTAGTTTTAGGTTCTTGGTTAACCCGGCGTGGGCATTAAGGTCTTCACTGAAGACGCCGACGCCTCTCAACAAAGAGGCGGAATTGTAATCACTGTCACAAAAGGTGTCAATGATTGGGTTTTCCCCAGTCTGAACTCACTCAATGAGCTGGCTCATTCTGGTTGCCGCTTTATTTCCGGTCGGCCGATTATACGGACAAACCGCAAAATCTCAAGGATCCTTAACGGATCCCGACTTGATTGAGGAATTTTCTTAAGCGCGGATCCTGTGGATGGTCAAAGATATCCTGTGGAGAACCTTGCTCGACAATCTTTCCTTCGGCCATAAAGATCACCCGATCGGCGACTTCTTTGGCAAACTGCATCTCATGAGTGACCACCAACATGGTTTGATGTTGAGTCGCCAATTTTTTCATAAGAGCCAGCACTTCACCCACCCATTCAGGATCGAGGGCGGAGGTCGGTTCATCGAACAGCAGCAGTTCAGGTTGCAGCGCCATCGCGCGGCCAATCCCAACCCGTTGCTGCTGGCCGCCAGAGAGTGCTGCGGGATAGCTATCACCTTTATCGCCAAGGCCGATATCATCGAGAATTTGCTGTGCTCGTTGGTGCGCTTGAGCTTTTTTCCAGCCGCGTACCGTGATCAAGGCTTCTGCAATGTTTTGTCGCGCGGTTAAATGAGCGAATAGCGCATAGTTTTGAAACACAAAACCGGTTTTACGGCGCAGTGCCAGCACATCAGCTTTGGTATGTTTTTGGGTATCGACGGTGAGTTCATCAATACGAATACTGCCCTGATCGGCTTGCTCAAGAAAGTTCACGCAGCGAAGTAGAGTGGATTTACCTGTGCCACTGGAGCCGATGATGACCACGATCTCTCCGCGTTGGATTTCAAGATCGATACCCTTAAGCACTTCACTGGTACCAAACCTTTTGTGGATATTCTGCAATTTAATCATCGTGCGTACGCCTTATTGAGTTTCTGCTCTGCCCAAGATTGCAGGCGAGTGAGCACCAAAACCACCACCCAATAGATGAGGGCTACCGCCAAGAAGGCTTCGAAAAAACGGAAACTGGATGAAGCTTCCATCTGCGCTTTAGCCATGATCTCAGCCACGCCAAGGGTAAAGGCGAGGGAGGTTGATTTGATCATATCAATGAAATAGTTCATCAATGAAGGCAGAGCAACGCGTGTGGCTTGTGGCAAAATGATCCGGCGCATCGCCTGAGAAGTGGTCATTCCGACGGATAAGCTGGCTTCCATTTGGCTGCGATCTATACCGATGATCGCAGCGCGAATGCTTTCCGCCATGTAAGCGGCAAAATGCAGAGTTAAACCGATCACCGCAGCGCTGAATGCATCAAGCCCAACCAACAGGGGGAAGACTTGCGGTAAACCGTAGTAGAGCAAAAATAACTGTACAAGCAGCGGCGTTCCGCGGAAAAAACTGATGTAGAGCTGGCTAAGGGGATCCAACACTGGCACTTTGAATACCCGAATATTGGCTAGAATCAGCGCCAAAATCAGCGCGAAAACTAGCCCCCAGCTGGCCATTTCCAGAGTCGTACCCAGATATTTGAGCAAGATTGGCAGCAGCTCAAGCATGTAGTGAAAGTCAAAACCCATCTGCTTTCCTTCCTAAAATAATCAAAGGTGGGAAAGTCCCACCTTTATAGAATAGAGTCTAGCTTGGTGAAGCAGAATTATTGCGAGATATCGGTACCGAACCATTTGAGCGCGATTTGGCTTAATGTACCGTCAGCACGCATGGCGGCGAGCGCTTTATTGACTTCACCTTGCAGTTGCTGACCTTTTTCGTTATTCACAAACGGCCACGCGTTTTCGATAGTTTCAAACGGTGAACCCGCGATTTGCAGTGGTAAACCGGTCTTTTCGATCAGCTCAAGCGCAGACAGACGATCCATCACAAACGCATCGGCACGGCCTAAAGCCACATCGTGTTCAATGCCGGTATCGTAGGTTTTGATGTTGATTTTGCCGTCTTTATCATGGTTGCGCAGGAGCTGTTCAAAGTTAGAACCTAAATTAACCGCAACGGTTTTGCCCGCTAAATCGTCAATACCTTTAATCGCTTCATTGCCTTTACGCACCGTAATTTGTGCACCATCAATCACATACGGATCGGAGAATAGATATTTAGCCTTACGCGCATCTGTGATAGTGATTTGGTTAGAAATGGTGTCGATGCGCCCAGTTTCGAGCAGGCCAAACAAACCGGAGAAGTTCGCAGTAACAAACTCGACCTTATAATCATTACGTTTACCAATTTCATTCCACACATCCACTTCAAAGCCTTGCAGCTCGTCTTGTTTCACGAAGGTGAAGGGGAAATAACGGCCCGACATGCCGACTTTCACCTCGGTAGCTGCCTGAACGGTGGCAGAAGAAAGGGCTAGGGCAGCCAGAGCGATGTTAAACCAGTGTTTCATTGTGTGACTCCTGTATAATTTATGTTTATATCCTACTGGCAATTAAATCATTAAAAGAAATAACCAGTAGTTATTAACAATAACTGATCAAAATCAAAAACATGGGGATAACTACTAAAGATCTTGAGATATGTGGATCTTTATGTGGGTAGCACGGGCAAAATGTGTGAGGATCTTAGTTATCGGTCGAAAAATAATGTGAATAACTTAGATCTTATTCACTGGATCGACGATCCAGCGCTGGCGATCTGAGTTATCAACAGGTAGAATTGTTCCTCTTTACCGATCGTTGATTTTTGAGTGAGGGAATCGTGTCATCTTCGCTATGGTTGCAATGTTTGCAACGGCTTCAGGAAGAGCTACCTGCCGCAGAATTCAGTATGTGGGTGCGTCCGCTTCAAGCGGAGCTCAATGACAATACTCTCACTTTATTCGCCCCGAACCGCTTTGTGTTGGATTGGGTACGCGATAAGTACCTCAATAACATCAATCGTCTGCTGATGGAATTCAGTGGCAATGATGTGCCTAATTTGCGCTTTGAAGTGGGGAGCCGCCCTGTGGTGGCGCCAAAACCCGCGCCTGTACGTACGGCTGCGGATGTCGCGGCGGAATCGTCGGCGCCTGCGCAATTGGCGCAGCGTAAACCTATCCATAAAACCTGGGATGATGACAGTGCTGCGGCTGATATTACTCACCGCTCAAATGTGAACCCGAAACACAAGTTCAACAACTTCGTGGAAGGTAAATCTAACCAGTTAGGTCTGGCCGCGGCTCGCCAAGTCTCTGATAACCCAGGTGCGGCGTATAACCCCCTCTTTTTGTATGGCGGCACCGGTTTGGGTAAAACTCACCTGCTGCATGCGGTGGGTAACGCGATTGTTGATAACAACCCGAACGCTAAAGTGGTGTACATGCACTCTGAGCGTTTCGTGCAAGACATGGTAAAAGCCCTGCAGAACAACGCGATTGAAGAATTCAAACGCTACTATCGCAGTGTAGATGCCTTGCTGATCGACGATATTCAATTCTTTGCCAACAAAGAGCGTTCGCAGGAAGAGTTCTTCCACACCTTTAACGCGCTGCTGGAAGGCAACCAACAAATTATTTTGACTTCTGACCGCTATCCAAAAGAGATCAGTGGTGTAGAAGATCGTCTCAAATCGCGTTTTGGCTGGGGCTTAACCGTGGCGATCGAGCCGCCGGAGTTGGAAACCCGCGTCGCGATCTTGATGAAAAAAGCCGAAGATCACCAAATTCATCTGCCGGATGAAGTGGCTTTCTTTATTGCGAAACGCCTGCGCTCTAACGTGCGTGAGTTGGAAGGCGCGCTGAACCGCGTGATTGCCAACGCCAACTTTACCGGTCGCCCAATCACGATTGATTTCGTGCGTGAAGCACTGCGTGACTTATTAGCGCTGCAAGAAAAGCTGGTCACGATTGATAATATTCAGAAGACCGTTGCCGAATACTACAAAATTAAAGTGGCGGATCTGCTCTCAAAACGCCGTTCGCGCTCAGTCGCTCGTCCTCGTCAATTGGCGATGGCACTGGCTAAAGAGCTGACCAATCACAGCTTGCCAGAGATTGGCGATGCGTTTGGCGGCCGTGACCACACGACTGTGTTACACGCTTGCCGTAAAATCGAGCAGTTGCGCGAAGAGAGTCACGATATCAAAGAAGATTATTCGAACCTGATTCGTACGCTTTCCTCTTAATTTGCGCTATGGTTAGCGCACTTGCGTATTTCGCTTTCACCCGTTTAAGAGAAGACTATGAAATTTACCATTGAACGTAGCCACTTGATTAAACCCTTGCAACAGGTGTCCGGCACTTTAGGTGGCCGCGCCAGCTTGCCTATCTTGGGCAATTTATTGCTTAAGGTGGAAGAGAATCAACTGTCGATGACAGCCACCGATTTGGAAGTGGAACTGATCAGCCGCGTGACGTTAGAAGGTGAATTTGAAGCAGGCAGCATTACCGTTCCTGCGCGTAAGTTTTTAGATATTTGCCGTGGTTTGCCCGATAGTGCGGTGATCACTGTGCTGCTTGAAGGCGATCGCATTCAAGTGCGTTCTGGTCGTAGCCGTTTTTCCCTCGCCACCTTACCTGCCAGTGATTTTCCGAACATTGAAGATTGGCAAAGTGAAGTGCAAGTTTCGCTCACTCAAGCGGAACTGCGTGGCCTGATTGAGAAAACCCAGTTTTCCATGGCCAACCAAGATGTACGCTACTACTTAAACGGCATGCTGTTTGAAATTGATGGCACCACCTTGCGTTCTGTGGCGACTGATGGTCACCGTATGGCGGTAGCGCAAGCTCAGCTCGGTGCGGATTTTGCGCAAAAGCAGATCATCGTGCCGCGTAAAGGGGTGCTTGAGCTGGTGAAATTGCTTGATGCGCCAGAGCAGCCTGTGGTGCTGCAAATCGGTCATTCGAACTTGCGTGCTGAAGTGAATCACTTCGTGTTTACTTCGAAGCTGGTTGATGGTCGTTTCCCTGATTATCGCCGCGTATTGCCGCAACATACCAGCAAAACACTACAAACGGGCTGCGAAGAGTTACGCCAGGCATTTTCGCGTGCCGCGATTCTGTCGAATGAAAAATTCCGTGGTGTGCGGGTTAATTTGGCTGACAACGAAATGCGCATTACTGCCAATAACCCAGAGCAAGAAGAAGCGGAAGAGCTACTGGATGTGAGCTTTGAAGGAGAGCCGATTGAGATTGGCTTTAACGTTAGCTACATCTTGGATGTGCTTAACACCCTGCGCTGCGACAATGTGCGCGTTTCGATGTCGGATGCCAACGCCAGTGCCTTGGTGGAGAATGTCGATGATGACAGCGCCATGTACGTGGTCATGCCAATTCGTCTGTAAGGTATAACCGAGTTACCATGCCGCTTTCCCGGTTAATGATCCAACAGTTTCGTAATATTAAAGCCTGTGATATTCGCCTATCAGCAGGCTTTAACTTTCTTATCGGGCCGAATGGCAGCGGTAAAACCAGCGTGCTTGAAGCGATTTATCTGCTCGGCCATGGCCGTTCATTTAAAAGCTCGCTGACCGGACGGATCATTCAAAATGAGTGCTCAGAACTGTTTGTGCATGGCCGGATTTGTGAGCATTCTTTGAGCTCTGATCAATTTGAGCTACCCGTTGGCATTAATAAGCAGCGTGACGGCTCAACTGAGGTTAAAATAGGCGGCCAAACGGGGCAAAAGTTGGCACAGTTAGCGCAGATTTTGCCACTGCAATTGATTCATCCGGAAGGCTTTGAACTGCTGACCGATGGACCGAAACAGCGTCGGGCTTTTATCGATTGGGGCGTGTTTCATACTGAGCCCGCTTTTTTCGATGCATGGGGGCGGTTTAAGCGGCTCAGCAAGCAGCGTAATGCACTGCTCAAAAGCGCGCAAAGCTATCGTGAACTCAGTTATTGGGATCAAGAATTAGCCCGTTTGGCTGAGCAGATTGACCAGTGGCGTGAAAGTTACGTCAATCAATTGAAAAATGTGGCAGAGCAGTTATGTCGCACATTTTTGCCAGAATTCGATATCGACTTAAAGTATTATCGAGGTTGGGAAAAAGATCAGCCTTATCAATCGATTCTGGAAAAAAACTTCGAACGGGATCAGCAGTTGGGCTATACCTTTAGCGGGCCTAACAAAGCGGATTTGCGGATTAAAGTGAACGCAACCCCGGTGGAAGATGTGTTGTCGCGGGGACAACTGAAGTTGATGGTGTGTGCGTTGCGCGTGGCGCAAGGGCAGCACCTGACCGAGTTGACGGGAAAGCAATGCATTTATCTTATCGATGATTTTGCTTCCGAATTGGATAGCCTACGTCGCCAACGTTTGGCAGATAGCCTAAAAGGGACGGGGGCGCAGGTTTTTGTAAGTTCTATTACCGAAAGCCAAGTGGCGGATATGTTGGATGAGTCCAGTAAAACATTTCATGTTGCCCACGGTGTAATAGAGCAAGGATAAACAGAGTGAGAGAGTAACTCATGTCGAACAATTACGATTCATCGAGTATTAAGGTACTGAAGGGTCTGGATGCGGTACGCAAGCGTCCGGGTATGTACATCGGCGACACTGATGATGGCACCGGTCTGCACCACATGGTTTTTGAGGTGGTGGATAACTCAATTGATGAAGCGTTGGCAGGTTACTGTAAAGACATCGTGGTCACCATCCACGAAGACAACTCAGTGTCAGTCAGCGATGACGGTCGTGGTATCCCGACCGAAATGCATCCTGAAGAGAAAGTGTCTGCGGCAGAAGTCATCATGACTGTACTGCACGCCGGCGGTAAATTTGACGACAACTCCTATAAAGTCTCCGGCGGTCTGCACGGGGTAGGTGTGTCGGTGGTTAACGCGCTCTCTGAAAAAGTGCTACTCACCATCTATCGCGGCGGCAAAATCCACACCCAAACTTACCATCATGGTGTGCCACAAGCACCGTTGGCTGTAGTGGGTGATACTGAGCGTACCGGTACTACCGTACGTTTCTGGCCAAGCGCACAAACCTTTACCAATATCGAATTCCATTACGACATTTTGGCTAAACGCCTGCGTGAGCTGTCATTCCTGAACTCTGGCGTGTCGATCAAGCTGACCGATGAACGTGAAGAAGATAAAAAAGACCACTTCATGTATGAAGGGGGTATTCAAGCGTTTGTGACCCACTTGAACCGTAACAAAACGCCAATCCATGAGAAAGTCTTCCACTTTAACCAAGAGCGTGAAGATGGCATCAGCGTGGAAGTGGCAATGCAGTGGAACGATGGTTTCCAAGAAAACATCTACTGCTTTACTAACAACATCCCACAGCGTGATGGTGGTACCCACTTAGCCGGTTTCCGTGGTGCGTTGACCCGTACTTTGAACAACTACATGGACAAAGAAGGCTTCTCGAAGAAAGCCCAAGCGGCAACCTCGGGTGATGATGCGCGTGAAGGCTTAACGGCAGTGGTTTCGGTGAAAGTGCCGGATCCGAAATTCTCAAGCCAAACCAAAGATAAGCTGGTTTCTTCGGAAGTAAAATCCGCGGTTGAGTCAGCCATGAATGAGAAGCTGGCGGATTTCCTAGCGGAAAACCCAAGCGAAGCGAAAAACGTTTGTTCGAAGATTATTGATGCGGCGCGTGCGCGTGAAGCCGCGCGTAAAGCCCGGGAAATGACTCGCCGTAAAGGCGCGCTGGATCTTGCTGGCTTACCCGGCAAACTGGCGGATTGTCAGGAAAAAGACCCAGCATTGTCTGAACTCTACATAGTGGAGGGTGACTCAGCGGGCGGTTCAGCCAAACAAGGCCGTAACCGTAAGAATCAAGCGATTCTGCCGCTGAAAGGTAAAATCCTCAACGTAGAAAAAGCGCGTTTTGACAAGATGTTGTCTTCACAAGAAGTCGCGACCCTCATCACTGCATTAGGCTGTGGTATCGGCCGTGATGAGTACAACCCAGATAAACTGCGTTATCACAACATCATCATCATGACCGATGCGGACGTCGACGGCTCGCACATTCGTACTCTGCTGTTGACCTTTTTCTACCGCCAAATGCCTGAGTTGATTGAGCGTGGTTACATCTACATTGCTCAGCCACCACTGTATAAAGTGAAGAAAGGCAAACAAGAGCAGTACATCAAAGATGAAGAGGCGATGAACCAGTACCAAGTGGCACTGGCGATGGATGGTGCAGAGCTGCACGTGAATGCCGATGCGCCAGCGTTAGCGGGTGAACCGCTGGAGAAGCTGGTTCAGCAATATAACGCCGCGATCAAGCTGGTTGAGCGCATGAGCCGCCGTTACCCTTACGCGATGCTGCATGAGCTGATTTACGTACCACGCATCAATGCCGAGCTGTGTGCGGATAAAGCCGCAGTTGAAGCTTGGACACAGCGTTTAGTCGAACAGCTGAATGCTAAAGAAGTGGGCGCGAGCCAATACAGTGTTCTGGTTGAACACAATGCTGAGCTGAATGTGTACCTGCCAAAAGTTCAGGTGCGTACTCACGGTGTGACTCATGAATACTTACTGAGCGCGGATCTGATTAACTCGAAAGAGTACGCTAAGTTAGCCGATCTGTCGGAAGCGCTGGACGGTTTGATTGAAGCGGGTGCGTTTATCAAACGTGGTGAGCGAGTACAACCGATCAGCAGCTTTGCAGCCGCACTGGATTGGCTGATCAAAGAGTCGCGCCGCGGTCTGTCTATCCAACGCTATAAAGGTCTGGGCGAAATGAACCCTGATCAGCTGTGGGAAACTACGATGGATCCAGAAACGCGTCGTATGATGCAAGTGACTATCGAAGATGCGGTAGGCGCGGACGAACTGTTCACTACGCTCATGGGCGATCAAGTTGAACCACGTCGTGCATTTATCGAAACCAACGCACTGAAAGTGGCCAACCTCGACGTGTAAGGGGTTGGTTGATTCACCGTGACAAAAAGCAGCGCTGTGGCGCTGCTTTTTTTTATCTCTGCATTTTGTCCCTTCCCTCTGTTGGATGACGGTAGCCTCAAGCAATGACAAAAGGGAGCCATAAAAATTTTGTGTCGAATATCCTAGGTTGTTGGGCTAAAGCACCAAAATCAGAGGTTAACTAAGACTTTTCTATCCTGAAAACGGCTTTATTAGACTTTCCTTTTTTCTCTAAATTTCATGAGGTTGCATTCATTTTTTTAGTGTCTATAGTGGTCTGTGAACCCTATTGTTATTCCTCATTTTCGACTGGAGGTCAGGATGGTCGCCTTTGTGAATTGAACCGGGAGTGTATTTCACTCCCGGGCATACTCATCGATTTGTCACTGTTGGTAATGGAATGAGCAAAGGAAGTATCATGCTGAACCGGTTATCTTTGAATATTCGGCGTTTTCTCGCCGGTTGGTGGCTACGCAGCCGCTTTTTGACCTATCAATCTCCGCTGTTGCTGCTCGAATTGTTCGAGAAGCTGGAGCATCCTCGCTCGCCCATTGAACGAGCGCCACAGCGCATTAAGCTTGGGGATACGGTGAGCCTTGTTGATGCTCATCGCCAGTTGTCGTTTCAAGTCACTCTGACCACGTCTGAAAATCAGCACGAAGTCCAGGGTGGCGTGACGTGCGACTCCCTACTTGGTGCCGCTTTACTTGGCCGTCGTCAGCATGAAGTGTTTACCTTGTCGATTTGGGGACAACCCCATTGCTTTGCCATTACTCACGTTCAGCACTCAATGCAGGGTAAGCCAACCAAGCTTTGCCATGCTTGTTATGTCAGTAATTAGGAGTTTGTCATGAGTAAACAAGAGATGAAAAAACCGCAACTCAGCCTCAAAGAGAAGCGCAAGCTGAAGCAAGAAAAAGCGCAAGAGAGCTCAGTGATTAAGCCACGCAAAAGCAAAGGCCGTTAATTAAGGATAAAGTGCATTATCCAAATGACTAGCCCGACTCAATGTCGGGCTTTTTTCAAAAAAATTTTTGGGCAAAAACTTGAAATGGTTTTGAGTGACCCTATATCTAAGTGTGAAGAGGATGCCGCTAGGACCTCTGAATGAGACTAACACCCTTGCTCAATTGAGGAGTGTGTTACCTAACTGAAATCACGCCGATTCAGGTCATAAGAATGGATCGGGCGACTTAACAAGTCATTGTTAAGACTATTGCTTAATCAAAGAGGATAGGAATATGAGAACTGTAGATTTTACTCCACTGTACCGCAACGCGATTGGCTTTGACCGTCTACTGAACATGATGGAAAACAGCGCGGCGAAAAACGCCCAAGGCGGATACCCTCCATACAATATCGAGCAAAAAGAAGACAACCAATATCGCATTACCATGGCGGTAGCGGGTTTTGGCGATGAAGAGATCGATATTACTCAACAAGAGAATACTTTGATTGTGCGCGGTGAGCGTAAACCTGAAGAGAGCAAAAACTACATCTATCAGGGCATTGCCGAGCGCGATTTTGAACGTAAATTCCAATTAGCGGATTACGTGAAAGTGACTGGCGCGACTATGGAACATGGTCTGCTGCACATTGATTTAGAGCGCGAAATTCCAGAAGCGATGCAGCCACGCAAAATTGCGATTAACGGCAAGCACCTACTGGAAAACAAATAACTCTGCGCAGCGTTTAACGCACTGAACGCTAGATAAAACGAAGCCCGCGAATTTCGCGGGCTTTTTGCATTGCTTAGTTTGGGTGTTTAGACGTTGGCTTGTTGATACGCTTTTTGTACTTCTTCGGCGATGATGGCAATGCCTTGTTCCATCGCTTGCTCGTTCTGCACATAGTTCATACGCAAGCACTCATGAGCATGTGGCCATTCTTGCGGCTGGCCGATAAAGAAATATTCGCCCGGTACAATCAATACCCCACGCGCTTTCAAACGTTGGTAAAGCTCCATCGTGGTGATCGGCAGTTCATCAAACCACAGCCAGAGGAAGATCGCCCCTTCGGGTTTATGGATGCGAAAACGCGGATCAGTAATCGCATTTTGCAGCAGCTCTACCGCATGTTGCGCTTTTTGGCGATAAAACGGTTTGATCACCTGCTCGCTAAGTCTCAGCAGATCGCCTTTTTCTATCATGCGTTGCACCAGTGCGGGTCCCATACTGCCGGGTGCTAAGCTAATGATGCCATTCATGTTGGTCAGTGCTTGAGTTACCGCTTCATTGGCGATCACAATGCCGCAGCGCAGACCGGGCAAGCCCAGTTTGGATAGGCTCATGCACAAGATGGTGTTGTCATTCCAAAACGGCTCAACATCTTCAAAAATGATATTCGGAAATGGCACGCCGTAAGCATTGTCGATAATTAACGGCACGCCGTTATCACGCGCCAACTGGTCGAGTTTGTGGATTTCCTCTTCGGTTAACACGTTACCGGTTGGGTTGGTGGGGCGAGACACACAGATCGCCGCCACTGATTCATCGACTTTCAGCTCAGAAAAGTCCACATGGTATTTGAACAGTCCTTGATCGAGCAGCTCAATCTCCGGACGGTAGGAGACAAAAATATCGTCATCAATGCCTGCATCACCGTAGCCAATGTATTCGGGCGCGAGGGGCAGGAGGATTTTTTTGTGTGCACCATCGGGCTGTTTACCGGCAAACAAGTTAAACAGGTAGAAAAAGCCACTCTGGCTGCCGTTGGTTAAAGTGATGTTCTTTTCGCTGATATTCCAGCCATACGTCTCACGCAGCAGTGTAGCGAGCGATTTTACAAACACATCTTTGCCCTGTGGACCATCGTAATTGGTCATAGCATTGAGCAGTGAACCATCGGCCAGCATTTCGGCGCTGGTGTTGTGGAAATAATCGAGCATGGCAGGAATGGCAGCAGGATTACCGCCACCAAGCATGATCGCGCCTGGAGTGCGCAGACCATCGTTTAAATCATCCATTAACTGGGTAATACCGGAGTAGCGATTAAACTTTTCGCCAAAAGAGGAATACTGCATTGCTCGACTACCTAATGATTGCTGTGTGTTTGCGAAACGATATACCGGTGGAATCTCCGCCGTTTAGAATAGTTCTTGAACATACCGCAATGTATTTGCGAGGCAAAGCAATATTTTTGTGTCCCCTTCCTACTTGA
>NZ_WPDC01000032.1:0-38024 GCF_035615595.1 Vibrio sp. R-1
CACTCGTTCACCCCAATCACATAGTTTGCCTATGTCTATGCCTATGCTTATGGGGATTCACTTACTTTCCGCCTACCTGCAACTTCAAGTAGTTTGAGATTTGGGAGGTCTTAAAATTAATTATTTGATTTTCCAGTTTTAAATTCCAGACATTGGTTTTCCACTAGTGAATTCTTATGTTACTTATCTAATTATCATTTCATCCCACTGCTTTTCGTGTAATATGCGCTGTTTTTTGTATGCTTCGACTCATGTCTTGTGAGTGGAATGGTGGCCCTTCGGCTGTTGCAGGCGGATTTTCTCTTGTTTGTGACCGATGTTTGGAAGGGGAAGATGGCTTTTTACCTCTGTTATTGGTGATTAAAAAATAATGGATAAAAAACTGGGTTTAGGCTCTCTCACGGCGCTAGTGATTGGTTCAATGATTGGTGCGGGCGTGTTTAGCTTGCCACAAAATATGGCAGCGGTTGCCAGTCCACTGGCAGTGATGATCGGTTGGTCGATCACTGGGATCGGCATGATCTTTCTTGCGCTCTCTTTTCAATATTTAGCCGTCAATAAACCCCATGTAAACAGTGGTGTGTTTGGTTTTGCTCGTGAAGGTTTTGGCGATTTTGCCGGATTTTGCTCGGCGTGGGGCTACTGGTTTAGTGCCATGGTCGCTAACGTCTCTTATCTGGTGATTGTATTTAGTACTTTAGGACTGCTGTTTGATTCACCTGATCAGATTATCTTTGGCTCTGGCAATACTTGGTGGTCAATTGGTGGTGCTTCTCTACTGTTGTGGGGAGTTCACAGCTTAGTGTTAAGAGGAGTGCAAACCGCTGCACTGATCAATCTCATCACCACTATGACCAAAATGGTGCCTTTGCTACTTTTCATTGTGTGTGCGATTGCGGCGTTTAACTGGTCTACATTTAGCTTGGATTTCGCAGGGCTCCATCACATTTCAGGCGCTGATCTGCTCGGTCAGGTCAAAGCGACCATGTTGATCACGGTTTGGGTCTTTGTGGGGATTGAAGGTGCTGTGGTGGTATCAAGCCGAGCACGTCAGCGTAAAGACATCGGTCGCGCGACCATTCTTGGGTTACTCACGGCTCTGTCGATTTATGTCTTAGTCACGCTGTTGTCGATGGGCGTGATTCAAGTCAATCAGTTGGCGCAATACCCGAATCCTTCTATGGCGCAAGTGTTGACTGCGATTATTGGTCCTTGGGGTAAGTACATTATTGCGGTTGGGCTTTTGATCTCGGTTTGCGGTGCGTTTTTGAGCTGGACGGTATTGGCTTCCGAAGCGCCTTTCCTTGCCGCCAAAGATAAGATGTTTCCCCGCCATTTTGCCAAGCAGAATCAAGCGGGAAGTCCAGTTAATGCCTTGTTCTTAACCACACTCTGTATCCAAGTCTCCTTGATCTTGGTGCGCTATACTGCCAGCACTTACGATAGCTTATTGATCTTTGCCTCAGAGATGATTTTAGTGCCGTATTTTCTGGTGGGCGCTTTTACCCTTAAGCTTGCTCTGGAGCAAGGAGATCGAGGGAAATTGCTATTGATTGGCTTTGGCGCAACGGCTTATGGTTTATGGTTGCTGTATGCTTCAGGTTTGCACTATTTGATGCTCTCAACCCTGTTGTATGTACCGGGCTTCGCTTTCTATCTCAAAGCAAAGCGTGAGCAAGGTGTAAAAGCATTCTGCGGTCGAGAAATGGTCGGAGCCAGCACCCTACTGCTGTTTGCCGTTGGGGCGGCAGGTATGCTTTGGCAAGGCGCTTGGTAAAATAGCGTTGATGCCATAGTCGACATTGTCTAAAGCACGGGACGGATAAAAGAAACCCCTCAAGCTCGTAGAGCTGAGGGGTTTTTTAGTAAGAAAACGTAATCCATTCTCGAGTGAGTTGCTGTGGTCATCTCACCGAATTTGCAGACTATTTACTGCGATTGACCGCCATATGGGCGAGCGTGATCAAGGCTTGTTTGTATTCGCTTTCTGGCAAAACCGCAAGTTCAGCGATGGCTTTATCCGCTTCATGCAGCGCCTTTTCAATGGTGTATTGTAAAGAGCCAGTTTGCTCCATCGCTGCGAGAATCTCATTAAGACGCGACATGCCATTGGCTTTCTCGATGGCTTCACGGATCATCGCGGCTTGCTCAGGATTACCGTGCTGCATCGCATAAAGCAGTGGTAGGGTAGGTTTGCCTTCTGCCAGATCGTCACCGACGTTTTTACCCATCTCATCACCATCTGAAGTGTAATCCATCACATCATCAATCAGTTGGAAGGCTGTGCCTAGGTATTTACCGTAGTTTTGCATCGCCAGTTCGACTTCAGGAGAAGCATCACAGAGGATAGCGCCAATCTGGGTTGCCGCTTCAAACAGACGTGCAGTTTTGGAGTAAATAACCTGCATGTAGCTGGCTTCGGTGGTATCAGGATCGTTACAGTTCATTAATTGCTGTACTTCACCTTCAGCGATCACGTTTACTGCATCACTCATCAGTTTCAGGATCTTCATTGATCCTAATTCTGTCATCATCTGAAACGAGCGAGTGTAGATAAAATCACCGACTAATACGCTGGCGGCATTACCAAACGCGGCATTGGCGGTTGCTTTACCGCGGCGCAAGTCTGATTCATCGACCACATCATCGTGCAACAGGGTTGCCGTATGAATGAATTCAATAAACGCAGCAGCAGTCGTGTGATGTGACCCTTGATAACCGAGCGCTTTGGCGGATAAAACCGCCAGCAATGGGCGTAAACGCTTCCCACCACCACTGATGATATAGAAACCCAGTTGGTTGATTAGGGAAACGTCAGAATTGAGTTGAGCGTGAATCGTTTCGTTCACTTTTGCCATGTCATTGGCAGTAAGCGCTTGGATAGCTTTAAAATCCATCGTAAATCCGGCTGAAATAAGAGCGTGTAAGGCATTTAGTCTTCTGGAATCGCTGCATAATACACTAAAAATCATTGATTAATACATGGCTTAAAGGCATGATTGCGGCACTTTTGTTTGGCGATTAGCTTTTCGCCATTTTTTTCAAAATATGGCTTGTCATAGGCACATCATTCACGTAGAATCTGCGCCCTATTGATGATTAGTTTAGCGCACACCCTTATCGCATAAAATATAAGCATAGGCTGTGCGGAAAGAGCGGAGTAAAATATGTACGCTGTTTTCCAATCTGGTGGTAAACAACACCGTGTAAGCGAAGGTCAAACTCTTCGTTTAGAGAAATTAGACGTTGAAACTGGTGCAACTGTAGAATTTGATAAAGTTCTGCTGGTTGCTAACGGTGAAGACATTAAAGTAGGTGCTCCTCTGGTTGAGGGCGGTAAAGTAGTTGCTGAAGTGGTACAACACGGTCGCGGCGATAAAGTAAAAATCGTTAAGTTCCGTCGTCGTAAGCACTCTCGTAAGCAACAAGGTCACCGTCAGTGGTTCACAGAAGTGAAAATCACTGGTATCAACGCTTAAGTTATTAGGAGAGTTCAACAATGGCACACAAAAAAGCTGGTGGTTCTACTCGTAACGGCCGCGATTCAGAAAGCAAACGTCTAGGTGTTAAGCGTTTCGGTGGTGAATCTGTACTTGCAGGTAACATCATCGTTCGTCAACGTGGTACTAAGTTCCACGCTGGCACTAACGTAGGTATCGGTAAAGACCACACTCTATTCGCTCTATCTGATGGTAAAGTGAAGTTCGAGGTTAAAGGTCCTAACAACCGTAAATTCGTTAGCATCGAAACTGCTGAATAAGCCAAGTTTCTTGATGAATTTAAAAGCCCTGCCGTTTGGTGGGGTTTTTTATTTATCGAAAGTGTGGTCGACCCTAGACCCTAGACCCTAGACCTGAATGTAGCCTGATCCAAGCAGGCGATTGTTTTCTGGGATCTACGTTCTCAGGTTTACTAGACTGATTAAGATTTCCCACGAGATTGAGTGGAGGAAAAATGAAATTCGTAGATGAAGCGGTAATTAAAGTTCAAGCTGGTGATGGCGGCAACGGTGTTGTGAGCTTCTGGCGTGAAAAATTCGTTACCAATGGCGGCCCTGATGGCGGTGATGGTGGTGATGGCGGCGATGTGTATATGGTCGCTGATGAAAACCTCAACACCTTGATTGACTATCGTTTCCAGCGCTTTTATGAAGCGGAGCGTGGTAAAAACGGCGGTGGCGGTAACTGTACGGGTAAAAGCGGTAAAGACAAAGAGCTGCGCGTACCGGTAGGTACTCGTGCCGTCGATATTCACACCAATGAAATCATTGGTGAAGTGGCCGAACATGGCAAAAAAGTCATGATCGCCAAAGGTGGTTGGCACGGTTTGGGCAACGCCCGTTTTAAATCGTCGGTGAACCGCTCTCCACGTCAAAAAACCTTGGGTACCAAGGGTGAGCTGCGTGATATTCGTTTAGAGCTGCTGCTGTTGGCTGACGTTGGTATGCTCGGCATGCCAAATGCGGGTAAATCGACCTTCATTCGTGCTGTTTCTGCGGCTAAACCTAAAGTGGCGGATTATCCGTTTACCACGCTAGTACCAAGTCTTGGTGTGGTGAGCGTGCTGCCGGAGAAAAGCTTTGTGGTGGCTGACATCCCAGGCTTGATTGAAGGCGCCGCAGAAGGGGCAGGTTTAGGGATTCGTTTCCTTAAACACCTTGAACGTTGTCGCGTGCTGCTACATATGATTGATATCATGCCAGCTGATCAAAGCGATCCTGCACACAATGCGTTGACCATTATTGATGAGCTTGAACAGTACAGTGAAAAGCTGGCGAAAAAGCCACGTTGGTTGGTGTTCAACAAAGTTGATCTGATGTCAGAAGAAGAAGCGGATGAGATCATTCAAAACATCATCGATGCTCTGGCATGGGAAGGCGATTACTTCAAAATCTCTGCGGCGAATCGTCAAGGCACCAAAGAGCTGTGCATGAAGCTTGCCGAGTTCATGGATACCTTACCAAGAGAAGCGGAAGAGAAAACAGAAGCCGAAAAAGTCGATTTCACATGGGATTATAACCATAAAGACGGATTGGCTGGTCGTGAAGTGATCACTGAAGATGATGACGATTGGGATGATTGGGACGACGAAGAAGATGACGGCCACGTTATCTATGTTCGTGACTGATTAACTCACTGGTATGCCGCAACTTAGTTGCGGCTTTTTTGTGTCTAAATCAACTTTCCTAAAGTTTGTTTCGGGCACACTTACTCTCTCTTCGGCATATTTAGGTTTTAGGAAAGGAATCATGGAATCCAAACAGAGAGCCGTTTCTCGTTTGATTGCTCAGGCAGGGCAGATGCTATTAGCGCATGGCGCAGAAAGTACTTTAGTCGGCGATATAATGCGCCGCATGGGGTTGGCGAGTGGGATGAGTGAAGTCGAAGTCTCTCTCTCGGCGAGCTCGCTTGTGGTGACGACCGTCTATAAAGAGCACTGCATTACGACTGCGCGACGCAGCCCAGATCGCGGCATCAATATGCGTGTGGTGACGCAGATTCAAAGGATCTGCATCATGATGGAAAAAGGCATTCTCGATCACAGCTTAGCGCAGCGAAAACTCAATCACATCAGTCCAGAGCGTTACAATCGTTGGCTAGTTGTGGTCATGATTGGCCTCTCTTGCGCGGCATTCAGCCGTTTGGCTGGGGGCGATTGGATGGTGTTTTTGATCACCTTGATCGCCTCGTCAGTTGGGATGATCGTTCGCCAAGAAATCGGCCATCGTCAGTTCAATCCACTCATCAATTTTGCGGCAACGGCTTTCGTGACTTCCGTGATTTCTGCCCAAGCTGTGATTTATCAACTCGGCAACAAACCGACGATCGTCATGGCCTCTTCCGTGTTAATGCTGGTGCCCGGCTTTCCATTAATTAATGCGGTCGCAGATATGCTCAAAGGTTACATCAATATGGGCATCGCACGCTTTGTGATGGCGAGTTTGCTGACTCTAGCCACGGCGCTCGGTATTGTCGCGGCAATGAGCATCACCGGAATTTGGGGGTGGTAATGTTAAGCTGGGATCTGTTTTTCGGACTACTCAACGACATGTTTTTTGCCGCGATTCCGGCGGTTGGGTTTGCTTTAGTCTTCAATGTGCCTGTGCCCGCATTGAAATATTGTGCGTTAGGTGGTGCACTTGGTCATGGCTCGCGTTATTTGATGATGCACTTTGGCGTACCGATTGAGTGGGCGAGTTTTTTTGCCGCCACTCTAGTGGGTATGGTTGGTGTTTATTGGTCTCGTCGTTTTCTGGCTCATCCTAAAGTGTTTACGGTTGCTGCACTTATCCCGATGGTTCCTGGTGTTTTTGCATTTAAAGCCATGATCGCGTTAGTCGAAATTAACCATGTGGGTTTTTCGCCCGAGCTGATGGAAGCCTTATTAGAAAACTTCCTTAAAGCCATGTTTATCATTGCGGGTTTGGCGGTTGGCCTTGCTGTACCTGGACTGTTATTCTACCGCCGCAAACCGATTATTTAAGGTAAGAGAAAAATGATGATCAGTATGATTGCCGCGATGGCAGACCAGCGCATTATTGGTAAAGATAACCAGATGCCTTGGCATCTACCGGCTGATTTCGCGTGGTTCAAACGCTGTACATTAGGGAAGCCTGTAGTGATGGGGCGTAAAACCTACCAATCGATCGGACGTCCTTTACCGGGGCGGCACAATATTGTGATCTCCCGTGATGCGAGTTTGCAGATTGAGGGGGTGGATGTGGTGACCTCCATTGAGGCAGCGCTGGCGAAAGCGGGTGAGGTCGATGAGGTGATGATCATCGGTGGTGGTAGCTTATATGCGGCCTGTTTACCGATGGCCCATAAACTGTATATTACCGAGATCCATGCAAAACTGGAGGGTGATACTCAGTTTCCTGAATGGGGGAGTGATTGGCTAGAGCGCTCTCGTGAGCATTATCCTGCCGATGAAAAAAATGCCTACGGGATGGATTTTGTGATTTTTGAACGCCAAAATCCCCTTCCTACGTGATGTTGCAGCAGTGTTGGCTGAGCAAATTGGTTCCAGACACATTTGTCACTTATTTGCCGCCGACCTGCAACTCCAAGTCGTTTGGGTATCGTCATAGCAGGTATAGTCAGAGCAGACACTGTCAACCCCCGTATCAACGGGTGCTGTTTTATGTTGGCAGCGCTGCTTGGCTAAAGTAATGTTTATCTTCCCAACGCAGCATAGTCAGGGTTCCGCCCCACACACAACCCGTATCTAGGCCGATCACCGTTTCACTCACATACCCTTCTAATGCCGCCCAATGGCCAAAAATCACCGTCTTTTCAAGAGCAATGCGCTGCGGTAATTGGAACCAAGGTAGTAAGCTACCGTCAGTCACTTCTTGAGGTGGCAGTTTGCATTGCATATCTAAACGACCATCTGGGAAACAAAAGCGCATACGAGTAAATGCGTTAACGATATAACGCAAGCGATCTATCCCTTGTAGCGTTGGATGCCATGCGTCGGGTTGGTCACTGTACATCTGCTCAATCAGGGTGCTCCACTCGGGGCTACGAAGTACAGACTCGACCTCTTGCGCTGCTTGACGTGCAGTGGCGAGATCCCATTGTGGTGAGACGCCAGCATGGCACAGTACAAACTCTTGATGTTCAGCGAGCAAAGGCTGCTGACGTAGCCAATCGAGTAATGGCGCGGCGTCGGGCGCATCTAAAATCGCTTGGGTTTGATCGCGCCGTTTAGCGGGATGGTGACCGAGTGCTACCGAGAGCAAATGCAAATCATGATTGCCGAGCACGACTCGCGCTGCATCCCCTAACTGATAGACAAAACGCAAGGTTTCTAGTGATTTTGGACCACGAGCGACCAAATCTCCCGCAAACCACAGCGTATCAAGCTGAGAATTAAATTCGGCCTGTTTGAGCAGTTGCTGTAGCTCGTCAAAACAGCCTTGAATATCTCCAACGATATAATTCGCCACACAAACTCCCTTAATTCAATACATGCGGAACGGCTAAACGAAATGGTTCAATCTCAACCGTGAAAGACTCACCTTGTTCATCAATCATCAAGTATTGACCCTGCATCACACCGACAGGAGTATCTAAGGCCGTGCCACTGCTGTAGGTATATTCATCGTTAGCTTTGATGCGAGGTTGCTCTCCCACAACGCCATCGCCTTCAACCACGGTCTGTTTGCCATCGGCATCCGTGATTAACCAGCGCCGACTCATCAATTGGACGGTCTGGGAGCTGAGGTTTTTGATGGTGATGAGATAGGCGAACACAAAGCGCTGATACTCAGGATTTGATTGTTCCTCAATGTAGCGAGTTTGAACCTGAATTTTGATACAGGGCAGCGAAACATCCATGAGCGACTCCTCAGCTTAGTAGTCAGATATTGGCAGATAAACAAAGGACGACTGAATGTCGTCCTTATCGATTATGCGTGAGTTTTGTGTGTGGCATCAAGCCAGTTCGCTAATGCCACAAATTGAGCCAAGGTCAGATTTTCTGGGCGCATACCTGGGTTGATGCCCAGAGTTTCCAGTGTTTCCGGTTCAGCCAAACCTTTATAACAGTTACGCACCGTTTTACGGCGTTGGTTAAAGCCTTCACGTACCGCGCGATCTAACCACTCTAAGCTGGTTGCTGGATGAGGGAGATCTTCATAAGGCACCAAACGTACCACGGCCGAATCCACTTTTGGTGGTGGCACAAATGCGCTAGGCGGCACTTCTAGCACCGGAACCACTTTACAGTAGTATTGCGCCATCACGGTTAGTCGACCGTAGGCCTTGGTTCCCGGACCTGCGGCCAATCGGTTCACCACCTCTTTTTGCAGCATGAAGTGCATGTCTTGAATATCACGGTGGAATTCAAACAAGTGGAACATCAGCGGCGTTGAGATGTTGTAAGGTAAGTTACCAAACACGCGAAGTTTGTTATTGGGTTTCACCAACTGCTTGAAGTCGAAACGCATCGCATCGCCTTCATGAATGGTCAACTTGCTGGCTAATTCTGGATGATTACGCAGGCGTTCGGCCAGATCGCGGTCAAGCTCAATGACAGTGAATTTATCCACTTCACGTCCTACCGGTTCTGTGATGGCGCCTAACCCTGGGCCGATTTCAACCAAGTTTTGCCCCGGTTTGGGATTAATTGCCGACACAATACCATCAATGATGTAAGGATCATTGAGGAAGTTCTGACCAAAGCGTTTACGCGCTTTGTGCCCTAAGTGGACATCATTTCTCATAGTTTTCTCTAAGTTATTGCGCTTTTTTATCAACTAATTCAATTGCGTAAGCTAATGCAGTCCAAAAGCTTCCCGCATCGGCTTGACCCGTTCCAGCCAGATCGAGTGCCGTACCGTGATCGACCGAAGTGCGGATAAAAGGCAGCCCGAGCGTAATATTGACTGAGCGGCCAAAGCCTTTGTATTTCAGCACCGGAAGCACTTGATCATGGTACATGCCGAGAACGGCATCCGCTTGTTGCAAGTATTTTTCACTAAAAATAGTATCGGCTGGTAAAGGGCCAACCAATTGCATGCCATATTGCTCACGCAAACGCTGTAGGGTAGGAGTGATGGTTTCGATCTCCTCCATGCCCAATACACCGTCTTCACCTGCGTGTGGATTTAACCCACATACGTAGATTTTAGGCTCTGCAATGGCAAATTTCTCGACTAAATCCTTGTGGAGAATATGAACAATCTGCTCTAGACGTTCACAAGTTATCGCTTGCGGCACTTCTGCGAGTGGCAGATGTGTAGTGACTAACGCAGTACGTAAGCCTTCGGTGGCCAGCATCATCACGACGAGGGGAGTTTTTGACTGTTCAGCAAAAAATTCGGTATGACCGCTGAAAGCCACCCCCGCACGGTTGATCACCCCCTTGTGCACAGGGCCGGTGACAATAGCATCAAATTCGCCATTCATACAGCCTTTTGCCGCTCTTTCCAGCGTTTTTAACACATAGTGTCCATTCGCTGGATTGAGTTGACTGGCGACGACGGGTTCAGCGAGAGGAATATGCTCAACCAACAAGGTTCCTGCTTGTTGAGCTTGCACTGGATTATCGCGTTGATAATCCAGTAGCTTAACCTGTATGCCAAGTTGCACGGCCCGCTGCGCCAATAACGCCTTATCGGCACACACCACCAGTTGATGTGGCCAATCTTGTGCTGAGAGGGCGAGCACCAGATCGGGACCGATCCCCGCGGGCTCACCAGCTGTGACAATGATGCGTTTACTGCTCATCCTTCTCGTCCTTCAAGACTTCAACAAAGGCGCTGGCACGCAGCTCTTGCAGCCAAGCACTGGCTTCTTCATTGAATTTACGATTGAACAAGATACGGTAGGCCTTGTTTTTCAGTGCGGAATCAGTTCTGTCCACTTCGCGACGATCGAGCACTTCTACAATGTGCCAACCATGTACGGTTTTAAACGGTTCACTGATTTGGCCTACGGGTAAGGTTTCAATCTGGTGTTTAAACTCTGGGACATACAGATCGGGAGTTTGATAGCCCAGTTCACCTTTTTGCGCGGCAGAGCCGGGGTCTTGGCTATATTGCTGTGCTAATTCTGCAAAGGTCACTTCGCCATTTTTGATGCGCTGTACAAATTCATTGAGCTGCTTTTGCGCGCCTTCATCGCTGAGGATGATGGTCGGTTTGATCAAAATGTGACGAGCATTAACTTCTGTGACCGCGACCGTTTCTAGGCCTTTGACATCATCTATTTTCAAAATGTGAAAACCGACACCACTGCGAAACGGGCCAATAATGCTGCCTTTGTTTTGCATTTTGATCTGATCAGCAAAGATGGTTGGCATCTCTTCTTTGCGCATCCATCCCCAATCTCCCCCTTGCAGGGCTTTGGGACCTTTGGAGTAGGCGTATGCCATTTGCGCAAAGTCTGCCCCATTTTTTAGGTCGTTGACCAGCTTGTTGGCCAAGGTTTCCGCGGCACTTTTATCTTGTCCGTCATCGACTCGCAGTTGAATATGACTGATTTTGTATTGCACGGTGGCATCGGTTTCCTGCGCAAGCAGCTCAGCTAACGTATCAACTTCGGCGGGCAGAATGTTGATACGACGACGAACTAAGGCATTGCGTGCATCACTCGCCGCCATCTCTTTACGGACTTGCTCACGGAACTCTGGGTAAGTTAAGCCTTCTTGCGTTACCGAAGCAATCAACTGCTCCTGAGTCTGTTGGTTGTTTTTCGCTATCTCTTTAATCGCTTCGTTGAGGCGGTTGTCATCAATTTTTACCCCAATCCGATCCGCTTCTTGCTGCTGCAAAGTATCGATGATCAGTTTTTCCAATACTTGTTCGCGCAGCACCGTTTCTTGTGGCAAAGGCTGCTTGTTCTGCTTGGCATTGGCCTTGATGGTTTTCAGGGCGCTGTCCACATCACTTTGTAGTATGACGCCGCTATTGACAATCACTGCCACGCTATCGAGTTGTTTGGGCTCTGCGTGAGCGTTGAAGAGAGTCAGCGCACTGAGAACGCTAATTAGTGTGGGTTTCCACAATTTCATGTGCAGTCCTATCTAAAATGTTTTAAGCCTGAGTTTCCTCAGGCTAGGTGAATTAGTTATTCAGGAAGAATGGGCGACCATAACCGAGTGAGTTACCTGCGCTATCGACACCTGTCATGCTTGAGCCTGCGCCAATGCTGGTGCCAAAACCAATAATCCCGATGTTAAAGCTGAAGTTATTTTCATAAATCGGAGTCGCGTAAGGATCCGTAACAAAGTTGCCGTTCCAGCTTTTTAGTTGGTTACTGTAAGTAAAGCCCACATACCAACAATCTGAAGTGTAAGTCAGGTTAGCCAGCCACTCTAACGCCTCATCTGTGGTCAGATCATAGTAATATTGACCGCTAGCCGACCATTTACGACTCAACTGGTAACCCGCCAAAATGCCCGCTTGTGAAATACCGTCTCGGGTAATGTCATCAATATTGGTAATGCTGTCGCCGACGGTATTGCGAATGTAATCCTTAGCAACATAGCGGTAGTTAGCTTGGATATAACCGCTGGCGACTCGATATTCTAATGTACTGTTGCCAAGTTGAACGGCTTGGCTATCGATGTCGTATTGAATGCCGCCGTGATAGAACAGATAGTCAGCAAAGTTAAAGTCCATCTCAACGGCCCAAGCGGAATAGCTGGTTTTATCCGATGTGCTGTCTGGATTTTTATTGGACGGATTGAGCTTGCTGTCCAGATAGAAAATCTGACCAAACGCGATATTGAGGCGTTCTTTATAGTTGCTATCAAAGAAACGAGTCGATGCACCGTAGCTGACTTGGTTGGCGGACTCAATTCGGTCTACGCCGCTGTATTTGCGACTGCGGAATAGCCCGTAGTAGTCGGTTTGCAGCAAAGTGGAATCATACAGACCAATATTGTCCTGATACTTTTCTGGCACGTAGAGATATTGAATTTTGGGTTCAAGGGTCTGAGTGTAGTCATCAAGCAGTACCGTATCTCGTTCAAGCACAATGCCAGCTACACTGCGAATCTCAGGGATAACGCGTGTCACACTCTCTTCCAGTTTGGCATCTGTGGTCTTATCAAGATCTTGTTGATAGTAGGTGCCCAAGACTCGTGCTTCGGTTGTCCAGTTGCCCCAAGTGTTGCTGAACGGAATTTTTAGCCCAGGTTCAATATGTACTCGAGTTGCTGAGGGTTTGCCTCTTGCATCGGTTTCAAAGCGCGAGACATGGCTGACAAGGTCAAGATCCAGATACTTCATCGTCTCTGGAGCATAGTAGTTGTAGCTGAGCTGCGGCATTAACCGATAAGGCAAGTTCGTGCTAGTGGTATCCTTGGTCAGCAGTTGGAAATCCCGCACCAACAGCGCAGAATCCCAGTTGTCGCTACGGTAAGTGGCGCGCCCTTCTTGGATAAGTTGTCCATCTTCACGATTACCGACTCCCGAATCTAAGTCAGAGAAATAGTTGATATCGCTGACTTTGGAGTAGTCGATTTCAAATTTCCAAGCTTGTTGGAAAATGCCGTTATGCTCATATTGGAATGCCCAGCGATCGCCTAATTCAGTGTGCAACTGATCGTCGGCAAGATATTCAGATTTGATTTGACCCGCACCAAAATCGGTCAGATAACGGAACACACTATTGAGTTGTGTACCGCGCTTTTGCATGTAGTTGAAGGTGGTTTCTAAGTCATATTGGGGTGCCAAGTTCCAATAGATTGGTACTTCAAACGAATAGCCATTTCGTGAGCCGTAAGAGGCCGTCGGGTATAGAAAACCAGTTTTACGCGTATCACCGATTGGCACAGTCAAATAGGGGAGATAGAACACAGGTACGTTTTGCACTTCAAGACGCGGATTGTAGAAGGTCGCAATCTCTTCATTCTGGTCCACATCAATGCTGGAAGCACGCATCCGCCATGCATTATCACCATCAGGACATGAGGTGATGGAGCCATCTTCAATTTCATACACGGCTTTGCCCGTTTTCGAAACATACACCGCTTCACCACGGCCCGGTTCACACAAAAACTGGTAGCGTGTATTTTCTAGCGTCATTTCATCGGTATTAAGATGGTTGGTCGCTTTGGTGGAGTGTGTTTTTATCTCACCATCACTGAACTGAACATTACCTTCAGCGACAACCACATTCTCTTGTTGATGCAAAGTCACGTTATCCGCAGCAATGCGTTTCTTACCTTGCACGACAACGACATTCCCCGAATAGGTCGCCTTCTGCCCATTGATTGCCTCTAGCTTATCCGCTTCGACATTGATAGGCTGTTGGCCGGGATTAGTAGGCTCAGGCTGGTTGACTAAACACTGCTCACCATTAGGTAATTGAGCGCGATTGTCATCCACACTCGCTTCTGCTTGTATCTGAGGTGCAAAGAGTGCAGCGCTAATCGAAGCGGCTAAAAACGTGCGGGAAAAGCATGACATGGGGTTGTACATCCTGTTGAACTTGTGGCCTGTTGAACTTGATGGATTCCGAACTTAGGAGCCTGAAATATAAACGGTCCTTATCATAAAGGAAATTGACGCTTGCGCCACTATCAGACCGCTTCACTCCAGAAAAATTCATAGATTGAGAGCACATAATGCATATTTTTGGCAAAATTCTTGGCGCTTTTTTTGGCTTCCTGTTTGGTGGCCCTTTTGGCGCAATCTTTGGGATCTTCCTTGGCCACCAGTTTGATAAGGCTCGTCGTTTAAATCAGGCTGGCTTTCAAAGTGGTACATTTGGTGCAGGCCCTAGCCAAGCGGAGCGCCAAGAGGAGTTTTTTAAATCCGCATTTTCGGTGATGGGGCATGTAGCAAAAGCCAAGGGTCAAGTCACCAAAGAAGAGATCCAACTCGCGACCATTATGATGGATCGCATGAACCTGACCCTAGAGCAAAAACGTGCTGCACAAGATGCGTTTCGTGACGGGAAAGAAAGCGATTTTCCTCTAGAGCAAGTGTTAGAGCGCGTGAAAATCGCCACGGGCGGACGTTTTGACCTGCTACAGTTTTTCCTTGAGCTGCAAGTCTCTTCCGCGTTTGCTGATGGGGATGTGCACCCAAGTGAGCGTCAAGTACTGCATCGTATTGCGCGTGGGCTTGGTTTTTCTTCCGAGCAGTTAGAGCGCCGTTTACGGATGCAGGAAGCGGCGTTTCGATTTCAACAAGGTGGTGGCTTTGGTGGTTCGCAGCAGCAATCCCATAGTGGGCAGCAATGGCAGCAGCCTTCATCACGCCATCAATTGGCCGATGCCTACGAAGTGCTTGGGGTGAGCGAAAGTGCGAGTGCACAAGAGGTGAAGCGAGCTTATCGTAAGCTGATGAATGAGCACCACCCAGATAAGCTGATGGCGAAAGGTTTACCGCCAGAGATGATGAACGTCGCGAAAGAGAAATCTCAGCAAATCCAACACGCTTATGAGCTGATCCGAAAGGAGAAAGGCATTAAGTAAGCTCATCGTCATTATGCGCTTAGCTTTTCTAAGGCAAACTTAACCGTTTGCCTTTCTTTTGCAGGCAAGAGAGCAATTGGAGTGGGGCGGTTTTCGATAGATAAAACTTTCGACAGATAAAACAAAACCCAGTCATAGACTGGGTTTCTAAAAGTGGCTCCTCCTGCTGGACTTGAACCAGCGACCTGCGGATTAACAGTCCGTCGCTCTACCGACTGAGCTAAGGAGGAATTATTCTTTTTAATGGTGCCGACTACCGGAATCGAACTGGTGACCTACTGATTACAAGTCAGTTGCTCTACCTACTGAGCTAAGTCGGCACATTTGTTATTGTTCGTGCAAGCACCAACAAGCAAAATTGTGGTGCCCGGAGGCGGAATCGAACCACCGACACGAGGATTTTCAATCCTCTGCTCTACCGACTGAGCTATCCGGGCGACGGGGTGTATTAAAAGGTTTTTCGTGGTGGTCGTCAACATGAAAATCTAAAAAAAATATCGTTTGTTGTTTTTCTATACTTAATGGCCTGTTTTTGTCCATTTCGTTTGCCAAAATATCGCTAAATGAACCACAAGACCCACACGCTCAGTGAAATAGAGAGTTTTAAGCGTAGCCAGAAAATCACAAAGTACGTAAAAATACCTGCTTGATAAATATTTTCAGTTATACCCTTCCTACTTGAAGCTGCAGCCGTGTTGGTTAAGTGTATTCATCCAATCATGGAGTAGGTAGGCTCATGGGATGAATGCACTGGCTGACGACAGGCAACGTCAAGAAGTTTGGGTATCATAAAGACGGGTAACCCATCAGTTCAGTGAAACGTTTTGCGATCACTGAACTGAAAGTATGCTTAACGAGTGACCTCAAAATGCGCAGCCCACTGTTCTAACTCGCGGGCGAGTTTGGTGAGAGTTTGCGTACTATTGTGGCTCTCCATCACCA
This sequence comes from Vibrio sp. R-1, assembly GCF_035615595.1. Classification (NCBI taxonomy): domain Bacteria; kingdom Pseudomonadati; phylum Pseudomonadota; class Gammaproteobacteria; order Vibrionales; family Vibrionaceae; genus Vibrio; species Vibrio sp. R-1. The sequence goes on from NZ_WPDC01000032.1 coordinate 15,880, forward strand.
CTCGGCTCAGTTTTGAGCCACTTTCTTCAATCATATTGATTCGGCGAGCAATATCATCGCTGACTTGGGTTTGCTCAGCGGCCGCCGTGGCTATTTGATGGCTCATCGAAGAGACGCTTTCGAGTGCGCTGACAATCAATGCCAGCGCAGAAGCGGCATTTTCTGACTCTTGCACACTGCTTTGACTGGTTTGCCCACAAATCTGGATGGTTTGAATCGCATTACGCGACCCTTCCTGCAAATTGTGGATCATCTGCTGGATCTCTTTGGTACTGGTTTGCGTGCGGCCCGCTAAGTTACGCACTTCATCAGCCACGACGGCAAAACCGCGCCCTTGCTCGCCAGCGCGTGCCGCTTCAATTGCGGCATTCAGCGCCAGTAAATTGGTTTGCTCTGCAATATCACCAATCACATCCAGTACTTTAGCGATGTTTTTGACATCCAGATCCAGATCGGCAACCGCGGTGCTCGCAGTTTGTAATTGGGTCGCCAAGCCTTGAATATTGCTTACCGTGTTGTGGATGAGCTTTTGCGTATGCTGGCTTTGCTGATCCGCTTGATCGGTGTTGAATGCGGTATCACGCGCAGAATCGGCGACTTGGTTCGCTGAAGAGGCCATTTCGGTCATTGCAGTGGCAATCATGGCGGTAGATTGCTGCTGGCTATCCGTTAATTCGGCAATGCTTTTGGCACGAGTACCTGCGCCGGCTAATTCAGAACGTAAAGCAACCATGGATTGCTCAAGCTTAGCCACCAAGTCTGCAAGTGAGCTGCTCATCTGCTGCACTGCACCATAAATACTCTCTTTAGGGGCTTTTATCGCAAATTCACGACGAATGCGGCCTTGTGCCACCGCTTGTACTGCGCTGCGTACCTCATTGGGTTCACCGCCGATAATCAGCAGTATTTTACGAATCGCGACCAGTAACAGAGATAAAATCGCAACGGCGATCACCACACATAAGCTTAGTTGCCATTGCGCGGTAGACCAAAAACGCGCATTCACTTCGTTAAAACCAATACCCGTGCCGACAACCCAGCCCCAGTGTGGCGTTTTGCGCGCGATCGAGAGCTTTTCTTCAATCGAGCCATCTGCTTGCTTTTGTGTCCACGTATATTCCACTAACTTGCCCGATTGATGACGCAGCACATCTTGAATTAAGCGGCCCACACTATTGCCTTTACCATCTTTAAAATCGTGAAAACTGGTGTCGTGCAGTTGTGGGTCGAGCGGCGTCGCCACGAAAGTCATATTTTCATCTGCCACATACACATATTCATTATCTTTGTAGAGATTGTTGCGCATTAGGCGGGTGGCGAGCGCTTTGGCTTCTGGCTCCGACATTTTGCCTTCTTGAGCCAGCTTCTCTACCTCAGTCAAAATACTGTAGGCACTATTAAACAGCTCGGTTACACGCGCTTTGTTATCGAGATTGCTGGCCACACGTAACGTCCACAGCCCGGTCGCGGTTAGCGCGAGAAGAGCGGCGAGAATGATGGCAGATAATAAATAAGCTTGGGTTTTTAATTTCATAGTTTGAACCCTATGGGGAAGGTGTAAGCAGATTAAATTTTTGTGACGGTTTGATGTCGGCGAGATAGTAATGAGCTTGCTTATTTATTGATACGAAGTAAGTGTGAAAGTATGAGTTGGATTAAATTTTTGCCTCGAAATAAAAAAGGAAGAGGTGAGAACGATGAGTTAAGTGAGAGGCGGGATGTTTGCGAAGTGAGAAGCGAAATCCCAAATGCAGATAAAGAAAAACCCAGTCAATGACTGGGTTTCTAAAAGTGGCTCCTCCTGCTGGGCTCGAACCAGCGACCTGCGGATTAACAGTCCGTCGCTCTACCGACTGAGCTAAGGAGGAACAATTTTTATTGTGTCTATGGCACAACTTTTAATAGTGGTGCCTCGAGGCGGAATCGAACCACCGACACGAGGATTTTCAATCCTCTGCTCTACCGACTGAGCTATCGAGGCAAATTTTAAGTGGTGCCGGCTGCCGGAATCGAACTGGCGACCTACTGATTACAAGTCAGTTGCTCTACCTACTGAGCTAAGCCGGCACACGTAACCTTTGCTGTTTGTGTCTTACACCAACAATCTAAAATTCGTGGTGCCCGGAGGCGGAATCGAACCACCGACACGAGGATTTTCAATCCTCTGCTCTACCGACTGAGCTATCCGGGCAACGGAGCGCTATTAAACGGATTTTCCCTTTCCCCGTCAACCTGTTTTTTGAAATATTTCGAAAAATCAGTTTGATTGCCGTTATTTTCAGCAAACTGCGGGCTTTTTGTTATCCCGCGTTAAATTCCTTCTTAAATTTGGTCACTTTTTCCAGATAACGACGCGCTTCCGCATTCGGATGTTTTTTGGTTAACGCCCAATACACTTGGTTAGGTTGCAGGGCATTAAGGTCACGCATGGCGCGTTGACGATCACTGCTAAAGGTACTCAACACTCCGCCAGTGCCGCCGTTATAGGCAGAAATCATGCTGTATTCGAGAGATGTGGGGTGGCGAACCTCTTTCAAATAGCGATTTTTCAGGATGTAAAAATAGGCCGTACCGGTATCAATGTTGTTTTCTGGGTTAAACAGATACTCAGGACTGGGTTCGCCAGAGCGGTTTTTGACCAGCTTGAACACATCCCGTCCTGCGGTTTTAGGAACCACTTGCATTAAGCCATAAGCGTTGGCCCAACTCACCGCATAGGGGTTGAAACTGCTTTCGGTTTTGATGATCGCGTAGATCAGATCTTCCGGGATGTCGTATTTGCGAGAGGCTTTACGCACGATACTGGCGTATTTGTAGCCACGGATGTCGATTTGATCTTTGACCATGGGGATTTCGACGTAATAGGCTTTCTTGAAATCGACTTGCTTCACTTTCAAATGGTTAGCGATGAGGTAATCGGCGTAACGGTTAGCGCGCCATGACCACTGGATTGGCTGACCATCTTGATCGAGTACCTGCTGATACAAAAAGGGTTGGCCTTTGAGTTCAATGTCTTTTGAGGAGAAAAGATCGACGTGCGCGGGATCATCGGGAGTCAGTAAGGTGGTGATGATCGCATTGCGTAAATGGGCTTTAGGATCGATAGGTGAAACAGTTTCTACTATGATTCGACCTTCGGTGAAGTTGACTTCAGAGCGGCTTAGGTAGTTATCTATGTATTTGACGTAGTTATTTTTGCCAGCGATTTTTAGCTCGCGGCGTCCCCAACGTTTTTCGATATTGCCGGAGAAGCTGTTGATTAATGCATCCAGTGCGGCGGTGTCTTTCTGAAACTGTCCAGGTAATTCGGCTAAGTTCTTGGCGAAACGGTTAGTGGGCTCGTAATCAACATCGTAAATTTTCTCGATAAATTCACGACTACAGCCACTCAATAATAGAGCGGTGATACATAACACTAACTTTCTCATGCGCCTCCTAAAGCGAGCTTTCGCTACTCCTGATACGAAAATGACATCATAACCCAGCGGCATGATGTCATTTTTTGCAAGCAGATGAAATCCGAAATTTCTTACTTTGCAGGCGGTGTATAACCTTCGATATGGACTTCTTTACCTTCAAACAGGAAGTTCACCATCTCTTGCTCCAGCAATTTGCGGTGTTCAGGATCCATCATGTTGAGCTTTTTCTCATTGATCAGCATGGTCTGTTTGGTCTGCCATTGTGCCCAAGCTTCTTTGCAGATGTTGTCGAAAATGCGTTTGCCCAGTTCGCCGGGATAGAGTTGGAAATCCAAGCCATCGGCTTCTTTCTGCAATCGGGTACAAAATACGGTGCGAGCCATTCACTCTTCCTCTTTAAATGTGGCTATCAATGTCGAAAGGTAAGCTGTGCAACAGTTGTTTCACTGGTGCCGCGAGACCAATCTCATCGGGTTGGCTTAAGTTATACCAAAGACCTTTGCTCCCTTCCATGATGATGTCCGGTTTGCGGCTTAATTGCAGCAAAATCGGCGTGATATCGAGATGGTAGTGACTAAAGGTGTGGCGAAATGCGATCAGGGTTTTCTGCGATGTTATTGTGCTATCGCCGATGGCGCGCTGATCTATGGTGGTTTGAATATTGGCGATCTCTGATTGCGGGAAGCAGTACAAACCGCCCCAAATTCCGCTTTGCGGGCGCTGCTCAAGCCAGACGGCATTGTCGTGATAGAGCATGACAAACCAAGTGGCTTTGACGGGTTTATCTGTTTTCGGTTTCTTGCCCGGATACTCTTGGGGATTGCCTTGCTGCTTGGCAAGGCAAAACGATTCTACTGGGCACAGGCTGCATTTTGGCTTGCTGCGAGTGCAGATCATTGCGCCCATATCCATCATGGCTTGGTTGTATTTATCAACATCCACTTTGGGCGTGTGCATTTCTGCATAATGCCAAAGCTGGTTTTCGACACTTTTTTGCCCCGGCCAACCTTCAACGGCAAAGCAGCGCGCTAACGTGCGTTTCACGTTGCCATCCAAAATGGCGTGTGGTTTTTTATACACAGAAGAGAGTACGGCTGCCGCGGTAGAACGGCCAACACCGGGTAGCGCATTCATCTGCTCTAAATCGGTGGGAAATTCGCCGCCATATTCATTCACAATCATTTTCGCTGCTTTATGTAGATTGCGCGCTCTGGCGTAGTAGCCAAGCCCCGTCCAGAAATGCAGCACTTCATCTTGCGGCGCTGCCGCGAGGGCGTGTACGGTCGGAAAGCGCTCTAAAAAGCGTTCAAAGTAGGGGATCACGGTCGCGACTTGGGTCTGCTGTAACATGATTTCCGATAACCAAACGCGATACGCATTTTTATTTTGTTGCCACGGCAGGTTTTTGCGGCCGTAGGCGTCATACCAAGTAAGGATGGCCTGTGCAAAAGGAGTCACGACTTGCTCATTATTATTGTCTAAACTAGTGGAGCAAAATTGCACCACAGATTGGTGGTGAAGTAAAACCGACAAACATTGGGGATATTCTCCTCCTTCCTATTCGAAGCTGTGGCGGTGTTGGCGGCAACGGCAAAGAGTTTGGGGGTAGGATGGTAAGCGGTCAGTAATAACACTTGCACCGTTGACGATTCTTTGGATAATTCCCGCTCTGATTTAGTAATGTGCAGGCAATAGAAATGAGCGAAGTCATCACCCAGGAATATACCGAAGATGGCAAAGTGCTGCGTCGTATTCGTAGCTTTGTTCGTCGTGAAGGTCGTTTGACCAAAGGCCAGGAAGCCGCAATGAAAGAGTGCTGGCCAACCATGGGGATTGATTACCAGCCAGAGCTGTTGGATTGGCAACAGGTGTTTGGTAACGATAATCCGGTTGTGTTGGAGATTGGTTTTGGCATGGGCGCGTCTTTGGTCGAAATGGCGAAAAACGCACCTGAGAAAAACTTCCTCGGCATTGAAGTACACAGCCCTGGTGTCGGTGCTTGTTTGGCTTCGGCGCGTGAAGCGGGTGTCACTAACTTGCGTGTGATGTGCCATGACGCGGTGGAAGTGTTTGCACACATGATCCCAGATAACAGCCTGCACACTTTGCAATTATTCTTCCCAGATCCTTGGCACAAGAAGCGTCACCACAAGCGCCGTATCGTGCAGCTTGAGTTTGCTGAAATGGTACGCCAAAAGCTCATTATCGGCAGCGGTGTATTCCACATGGCAACCGACTGGGAAAACTACGCAGAACACATGATTGAAGTGATGAATCAAGCGCCCGGTTTTGCTAACTTGGCAACCGATGGCGATTACATTCCGCGTCCTGATGAGCGCCCACTGACTAAGTTTGAGCAGCGTGGTCACCGTTTAGGTCACGGAGTGTGGGACATCAAGTACCAGCGCACTGCGTAAAGAGAGAATTTTGCTTAAGCCAACATTTGATGTTGGCTTTTTTGACCCTAATCCTCGAGCTATTGAACAGCTGAAGTAGCTTGAGACAAACTAATAATAAAGAGTCAACCATGAAGCCAACAGCAGAGATTTTAGCCAGCATTATTGAAGAAGTTCGCCCGCTCACTGGGCAGGGTAAAGTCGCCGATTACATTCCCGCACTCGCCAAAGTACCAAGTGAAAAATTGGGCATTGCCGTGTTCACCAATCAAGGGGAAGTCATCACGGCAGGCGATGCACAGGAAGGGTTTTCGATTCAGTCGATCTCCAAAGTGCTGAGCTTGACGCTCGCGATGGGCTTGTATCAGCCAGATGAACTGTGGAGCCGCGTGGGTAAAGAGCCTTCAGGGCAAGCATTTAACTCGTTAATTCAGCTTGAAATGGAGCAGGGAATTCCGCGTAATCCATTTATCAATGCCGGCGCGATTGTGGTGTGCGACATGCTGCAAAGTCGCCTCTCTGCACCTCGTCAGCGTCTGTTGGAGTTTGTACGCCAACTCAGCGGTGAGCCGCTCATTGCTTATGACAAAGTCGTGGCAGCATCGGAGATGATGCACAGTGATCGCAACGCGGCGATTGCCTATTTGATGCGTTCTTTTGGCAATTTCCACAATGAGGTTATTCCGGTACTGCACAACTATTTTCACGCCTGCGCATTGAAAATGAGCTGTGTTGAGCTGGCGAAAACCTTCAGCTATCTTGCCAACAAAGGTGTTTCTGTGGTGACGGGGGAAACGGTGATAACCCCAACCCAAAGCAAACAAACCAATGCCTTACTCGCCACGTGCGGCTTGTATGATGGGGCAGGAGAGTTTGCCTATCGAGTTGGTATGCCCGGAAAATCAGGTGTTGGCGGTGGGATTATTGCTGTGGTGCCGGGAGAAATGACGATTGCAGTGTGGTCCCCCGCGCTGGATCAATCGGGTAACTCGCTCGCGGGGACTCGCGCGTTAGAGTTACTCGCGCAGCGGATTGGCCGTTCGATTTTTTAAGCTAAAAATAAAGAGGCGCACGCGCCTCTTGGTTATTCTTCTTCATCAGCCATAAAGGCTTCGAGCAGATCATTGAGGAACAGTTTGCCCTTTTCCGTGATTTGCCAGTGCTGATCATCTTCACTGAGATAGCTTTCGCTGATTGCCCAATCTAAGGTTGGGCGGATCACGTCAATCGTAAGTCCCGTGGTGGCGGTAAAATCGGCTTTCGGGCAGGGCTCAATCAAGCGAAAGCGGTTCATAAAAAACTCAAACGGCTTGTCTTCATCAGCAACCAACTGCTCGCTATCTAAATAGGCTTTGGCCAGATTGTTCAACGCTGCCAAGTAGCCGCGCGGGTGTTTGGTTTTGGTGGTGCGGACAATGCGCCCATCAGCAAAACTCAGTTTGCCGTGCGCGCCACAGCCAATCCCGAGGTAATCACCAAAGCGCCAATAGTTGAGGTTGTGCTGACACTGATAGCCCGGCTTGCTATAGCCAGAAATCTCATACTGCACATACCCTGCCTCACTGAGCTTTTGATGGCCGAGTTCGAAAATATCCCATAGCGCATCTTCATCCGGCAGCTTAGGCGGTTTCGAGTAAAACAGCGTGTTGGGTTCAATCGTCAGTTGATACCAAGAGAGATGCGGCGGATTCAGTGCGATCGCCTGATCCAAATCGGCCAGTGCTTGCTCTGGAGTTTGATCCGGTAAACCGTGCATCAAATCCAAATTAAAGCTGTTGAGGCCAATTTGGTGTGCTAACTGTGCGGCGCGAACCGCTTCTTGTTGGCCGTGGATGCGCCCTAAACGCGCTAATTTTTCTGGCTCAAAACTCTGCACACCAATCGAAATGCGTGTGACCCCAGCGGTGCGATAGCCAGCAAAACGCTGCGCTTCAATTGTGCCGGGGTTGGCTTCCATAGTGATTTCAATCTCTGGCTTAAACGCAATACGCTTAGCAACGCCTTGCAGCAAACGCGCGATGCCTTCAGCAGAGATAAGGCTCGGTGTGCCGCCGCCAATAAAGATCGAATGCAGCAGGCGAGGATCGCCCTTGAGCTGGTAACGCTCAATGTCGCGATCCAGATCTTCCAGCAGCGCATCCAAATACTCTTGCTCAGGAATCTCGCCTTTCTGCGCGTGCGAGTTGAAATCGCAGTACGGGCATTTCTGCACGCACCACGGAATATGAATGTACAAGCTAAGCGGCGGAGGCGTTAGCATGCTCGCTGCTCTTCAATTGCTTTGAATAGTTTTTGCAGGGCTTTGCCGCGATGGGATAGCTGCTTTTTGCGCACCGGTTCTAGCTCAGCAGAAGCGCATTTTTCTTCCGGAACCCAGAAAATAGGATCGTAACCAAAGCCATTACTACCGTGTGGTGCGGTGAGGATTTTGCCTTCCCACTTGCCGTGGCAAACGATAGGCGTTGGGTCATCCGCGTGGCGCATTAACACCAGCACACAATGAAAACGCGCGCTGCGCTGTTCGTCTGGCACATCTTGCATCGCCACTAGCAGCTTATTGAGATTGTCTCCGTCGTTGGCATGCTCGCCCGCGTAGCGCGCGGAATAGATGCCCGGCGCACCGTTTAGGTAGTCTACTTCCAAACCGGAATCATCGGCAATCGCCGGTAATCCGGTAATTTGCGCGGCATGACGTGCCTTGATGATCGCATTTTCGATAAAAGTGGTGCCTGTTTCTGCCACTTCAGGGACGTTGAATTCGCTTTGCGCGACGACATCAAACCCAAAATCGGACAATAGGTCCGCCATTTCACGCACTTTGCCTTGATTGCCCGTGGCTAAAACGATCTTTTTCATGCTGTTCTCTGTGGTTTATATGGGGAAAACCGACGGCTGCGTCGTAGATTCCCCATGTCTTCTATAAAATTACTGTTCGGTATAGAACTTTTGGCTGAAGGTCAGTTTTCCCGCCCCTTTCAGACCGGCATCGACATCAATATCAAAGGTCAGCATCTCTTCATTGCTGATCGGCACTTCCGCCAAGTAGTAAATCGCGTTGCCTTCTTTGACTTGCTTAAAGCTCAGTTCACGCAAGTTACCAATCAGGTTTTTGGCATGGCCGGTCAGCTTGGCTTCGGTCGCCGGTTTGCCGAGTGACGCGCGATTTAACACGCTGATATTGAGAATTGCGGTATAGCCGTTGCGCGTCAGCTGATAACTGCTCGCCACCTTCGGGGTTAAAAAGGTTGAGTTGAACGCCGAATAGTGCACTTCAATATCTTTAATGGTTTTTTGCTGCTCAGCGCTCGCTGGCAAAGCCAATAGGGTGAGCAGTAGTGACATCATCCATTTACCCATAATCGATTCTCCTTGTGAAAAAACTCCCTCAAAGAGGGAGTGTGATTATTCAATCAGTGCTGCAATCTCAGCTGGGATCTGGCTTGGCTGTAGGATTCGCACTTGTTTGTGGCGTCCTAGCTCGCCTTTTTCGATCACCACCGAACCTTTCGCCACTTTGCACTGCTTGGCGAGAAATTTGCTCAAGTGTGCGTTGGCTTTACCATCAATCGGCGGCGCGGTGATGGCGACTTTGAGTTCTTCACCATGTAGACCGACAATGCTGTCGCGGCTCGCTTTCGGTTGAATATAGAGCCGCAGCAGTAAGTCATCTCCTTCGCGCCATACGGCAGCCATTACAACTGATACCAGATAGGACCAATCACATCGCCCATCAGGAAGTTGGCAAATTGCAGCACAATAAACAGCACCAGAATGCTGAGATCAAAGCCGCCCATCACCGGAATAATGCGACGGATCGGCGCGAGCATAGGTTCAGTCAATTGATGGAACACGTATTCGATTGGGCTGCGGCCTTGGCTGACCCAGCTTAGGATAGCGCGGATCAACAAGACCCAGAACAACAAGCCGCCTGCAGCTTTGATCAGAGAGAGCAAGCCGAGGAAGAGGAAATCTGCACTGAACGACACGGAGCCGCTGGAGGCAATCAAGACTAAGGCCATGAATTTCAGTACGCACAGGACGTACGCAAAAACGATGGTGGCTAAATCAATGCTGCCAATCGATGGGATCACACGGCGCAGCGGGCCGACCACGGGTTGGGTCGCTTTTACGATAAATTGCGAAAACGGATTGTAGAAATCAGCGCGCGCGGCTTGCAGCCAAATGCGCAAAATGACCACCATGATGTAGAGGTCAAATAGGGTGTTGATGAGAAAGCTCAGTGAATTCATAAGTTGCCCTTATTGATTTGGCGACCGCTCAGTTTGAGTGGACGCCTTAAACATTAAAACAGTTGTTCCATCTCTTGCGCGCGTGTTACCGCCGCTTGCATCGCTTTGGCAACGATGTCGCTGAGTTGGTGATCGTTAAACGTCTGGATCGCTTGCGCCGTGGTGCCGCCTTTTGACGTCACTTGTTCACGCAAAGTGGCCAGTGAGAGTTCTGGGTTGGCTTTGACCATGGCGGCCGCACCGAGAGCCGATTGTTGTACTAACAAACGGGCGGTGGCTTCATCAAAGCCTTGCGCCATCGCCTCTTGCTGCATGGCTTGCATAAACAAGAAAAAATAAGCAGGAGCACTCCCTGCGGCGGCAATCACGCTGTTGATGCCGGATTCGTTTTCTACCCAGCACACTTCGCCCACGCTTTGCATCAGTTGTGTGGTAAAGGCTTTATCCGCTTCGCTCACCGAATCAGGGGCGTACAAACCGCTCATGCCAAGGTTTACCAGTGATGGCGTATTGGGCATCACACGCACTAAATTGAGCTGGGTGGCCAGCATCTCATTGAGTCTTTTGACTGAGACACCCGCCGCAATCGAGATAACTAACTTTCCAGAGAAATCGACCGCTTGCAGCGGTTTACACACCTCAGCCATCAGCTGCGGTTTGACCGCTAACACCACCACATCCGCTTGTTGCGCCGCAGCAAGGTTATCGCTGGTGGTGCGAATACCGTATTGCGCTTCAAGAGGCTCGCGGCGCGTGAGTGAAGGGGCGGTTGCAATGATCTTATCGGCGGCGTAACCACTGGCAATCAATCCCGCAATGATGGCGCGTGCCATGTTACCTGCGCCAATAAAGGCGATGCTTCTCTGTTCCATTCGATACTCTCAAATCTAAAAGGGGCACTCGTTGCAACGAGCATCCCAAACGTTAAGCGTTGCGGCTGTAATCGCGCTCGCCGAAAATCGCGGTACCAATACGCACTATCGTGCTGCCTGCTTCAATCGCTGCTTGCATATCGCCACTCATACCCATGGATAAGGTGTCAATCTGTGGGTATTTCTGAGCCAGTTGTTGCTGCAATTCGGCTAATTGGGAAAATGCCGCCAGTTGCGCAGGGTAATCCGGCACGTTCTCAGGAATTGACATCAGCCCTCTTAAGGTGAGGTTTGGCAGACGAGAAATCAATTCAGCTAATGTAAATAATTGCTGCGGTTCGATGCCTGATTTTGAGGCCTCACCGCTGGTGTTGACCTGAATCAGCACTTGCAGCGGTGGCATATCCACAGGACGCTGTTCACTGAGGCGCAAGGCAATTTTCTCGCGATCAATGGTGTGAACCCAGTCAAAATGCTCTGCCACTAAGCGCGTTTTATTCGACTGTAGTGGACCGATAAAGTGCCACTCCAGTGCTAACTGCGGGTGATGTTCGGCAAAATAGCGGATTTTATCCACGCCTTCCTGCACATAATTCTCACCAAAGTAGCGTTGACCTGCTTGAGTCGCCTCAAGAATTGCCTCGACGGGTTTAGTTTTACTTACCGCGAGAAGTTGCACACTGCTTCGAGCGCGTCCACACTTTTGTTGTGCGCTCTCAATCTGTGCAGTGATATGTTCAATGTTTTGTTGAATACTACGCATAGCCAGACTTTATTAAGGAATTTAAATGGATATCGCTGAGTTACTGGAATTTAGTGTAAAACATAACGCCTCAGATCTACATCTTTCCGCAGGTGTTCCGCCTATGGTACGGATTGATGGCGAAGTTAGGAAGCTTGGCGTGCCTGCTTTTACCCATTCTGATGTACATCGCTTGATTTTTGAGATCATGAATGATGCCCAGCGCAGTGAATATGAAGAGAAATTAGAAGTCGATTTTTCTTTTGAACTGCCTAATGTTGGCCGTTTCCGGGTTAACGCGTTTCATCAAGCGCGCGGATGCTCGGCGGTGTTTCGTACCATTCCCACTGTCATCCCGACGTTAGAGCAACTGGATGCTCCTGAGATCTTCAGCAAAATTGCCAATTATGAAAAAGGGTTAGTTTTAGTGACTGGGCCAACGGGGTCGGGTAAGTCGACGACCTTGGCGGCGATGGTGAACTATGTCAATGCCCATCACAATAAGCATATTTTGACTATTGAAGATCCGATTGAATTTGTGCACAGCAACAATAAGTGTTTGATCAACCAACGCGAAGTGCACCGTGATACCCACAGTTTTAAAAATGCATTGCGCTCGGCATTGCGTGAAGACCCAGATGTGATTTTGGTTGGTGAGCTGCGTGACCAAGAAACGATTAGCTTGGCGCTTACCGCGGCAGAAACGGGTCACTTGGTGTTTGGTACACTGCACACCAGCTCGGCGGCGAAAACCATTGACCGGATTATTGATGTTTTTCCGGGCAGCGACAAAGACATGGTGCGTTCCATGCTGTCGGAATCGCTGCGTGCGGTTATTGCGCAAAAACTCCTAAAACGCGTCGGGGGTGGCCGTGTTGCGTGTCATGAAATCATGCTGGCAACGCCAGCGATCCGGAACTTGATCCGTGAAGATAAAGTGGCGCAGATGTATTCGATCATCCAAACCGGTGCCGCACACGGCATGCAAACCATGGAGCAAAACGCCAAACAGCTGATCGCTCGTGGTGTGGTGGATGCGCAAGAAGTACAGAGCAAAATCGAGTTGGATTTAAAAGCATTTTAGGTAGGTAAAGACAGATGGAGTTGAATCAATATCTGGATGGCATGCTGACTCATAAAGCATCGGATCTGTACATTACGGTGGGTGCACCGATTTTATATCGAGTCGATGGTGAATTGCGTGCGCAAGGTGAAGAGCTCAGCGTGGCAGATGTCACCACCTTGTTGAATGCGATGATGGATGACGCAAGGCAAGCAGAATTTAAGCAGACGCGCGAAGCGAACTTTGCTGTGGTTCGTGACAGTGGCCGTTTTCGGGTCAGTGCATTTTTCCAACGTGAATTGCCGGGGGCGGTGATCCGCCGGATTGAAACGCGCATTCCCACCTTTGAAGAGCTGAAATTGCCTGAAGTGCTGCAAAATTTGGCGATTGCCAAACGCGGTTTAGTGTTGGTGGTCGGCGCAACCGGTTCGGGTAAATCGACCACTATGGCAGCCATGACTGGCTATCGTAATCAGCATCGCACCGGGCATATTTTGACGGTCGAAGATCCCATTGAGTTTGTGCATGAACACAAGCGCTGTATCGTGACGCAGCGAGAAGTCGGGCTTGATACCGAAAGTTATGAAGTGGCGCTGAAAAACTCGCTGCGCCAAGCACCGGATATGATTTTGATTGGTGAAATTCGCAGCCGAGAAACCATGGAATACGCGATGACTTTCGCGGAAACGGGGCATTTGTGTATGGCCACGCTGCACGCTAACAATGCTAACCAAGCGTTAGAGCGGATTTTGCATTTAGTGCCGAAAGAGCAGCGTGAGCAGTTTTTGCTCGATTTGTCACTCAACCTCAAAGGCGTGATTGCCCAGCAATTATTGCGCGATAAAAATGGCAAAGGTCGACACGGGGTGTTTGAAGTGTTGCTCAATAGCCCGCGTATCGCGGATTTAATTCGCCGCGGTGAACTGCATGAGCTGAAAGCGACCATGGCTCGTTCGCAGGAAGTGGGGATGCAAACTTTCGATCAAGCCTTATACCAGCTTGTGGTGGATGACAAAATCAGTGAGCAAGATGCCCTGCACAGTGCCGATTCAGCCAACGATCTGCGTTTGATGCTCAAAACCAAGCGTGGTGATGACTACGGCAGCGGCTCTTTGCAGAATGTGAAGATTGATATGGAGTAGCGATGGTTACTTTGTGCGCTTTGCTTTTACGCCCTGCAACTCAAGCGAATTTGGGATAGAGCTTCGAGTCTGGATTGGGCATACTGCCACTTTCTCGGCTGAATAGGTGGAGTGCGCATGCCGATCACGACTCAAGAGTATCTCGCATTAGGTGACGCGATTGCGGCGTTAAAGACGCCGCAATTTACGTCGCATCTTGTCGCAGTGCTACGCTGTATTGCCGATTTTGATTGCGCGGTGATCTTGGGCTATCGTCCCAACAAACATCCGATTTATCTGTATGACTCGCTCTCGACCCAGCGTGAGCTGCTGTTTCAGCGTTATCTGACTCATGCTTATCTTGATGATCCTTTCTATAGCGCTTTGCAGCACAACACGCGCTCAGGGGTGTTTCATCTTTCCGATTTAATGCCGCTCAATCCACAGCAAAAAGCCTATCAACACCAGTTTTATGCGCAAACCGGTTGGCAAGATGAAGTGAGTTTGGTGGTCAATCTTGATGGCGAGCGTGCGATTGTGTTGTATCTCGGCTGCTTTAAGCCGCGCTCTTTTCCTCGTGAACAGATAGCCGCGTTGCAACAGCGGTTTACTGTGTTGCAAGCCTTGTGTCAGCAGCATTGGCAGCAGCAGCCACTGCGGTTAGCGGAAAGTGCGCAGCCAAGCCAAGAGTTACGGACTTGGGTTGAACAGGCGATCCAGAGTTTTGGCGCGCAGCGTTTAAGCCCGCGTGAGCAGGAGATCACTGCACTGCTCATCCAAGGTTTAGACTCACAAGAGATTGCCGAGGCACTGGCCATCAGCCACGGCACAGTCAAAAATCATCGTAAACGCATCTATGCGCAGCTGCATGTCAGCTCGTTAAGCGAGCTGTTTCAGCTGTTTCTCAATCATCTGATTGGCGCAGCCGCGGATTAGGCTGTCTCTCTTCCTTCGGTCATCAATCACCAAGATTGTCCCTTTAGGGACATCGCTCCCTATGTTTAAAGTTGGTTACTCTGCTTGCCAAGACTTTTAGGAGGCAGAATGAATTCACAGCAACTGTTTGATGATTTACAGCAGCGCGGTTTGATCGCGCAAAGCACACCTCTGGAGGCGCTGGTTGAGCGCTTTGCCACATCGCAAGTGCTGTATTGCGGTTTTGACCCCACTGCAGGCAGTTTGCACATCGGCCATTTGGTGCCACTGCTGATGCTTAAGCGTTTTCAAAACGCCGGACACCAAGCGATTGCACTTATCGGTGGTGCCACTGGCATGATTGGCGATCCAAGCTTCAAAGCCAACGAGCGGGTGCTCAATAGTGCGCAAACCGTGCAGCAATGGGTGAGTGATTTAAGCCAGCAAATCACGCAATTGATGGCCTCGCAGAGCGAAAACTGCGCATCGCTGATGACCGTCAATAATGCCGATTGGATCGGCAAGATCAATCTGATCGATTTTTTCCGCGATGTGGGCAAGCACTTTTCCGTCAATGCCATGATCAATCGTGAATCGGTAAAGCAGCGTTTGGCGCGTCCGGATCAAGGCATCTCTTTTACTGAGTTCAGTTACTCTTTACTGCAATCTTATGACTTTGCGCATCTCAATCGTGAGTTTGGCTGCACACTGCAAATTGGTGGCAATGATCAGTGGGGCAATATTGTCAGCGGAATTGATTTGACCCGTCGCCTGAATGGGGTTGAGGTGTGTGGTTTAACTCTGCCGCTCATTACCAAATCCGATGGCACTAAATTTGGTAAAACTGAAAGTGGTGCCGTGTGGCTTGAGAGCAGCAAAACCTCGCCGTATCGTTTCTACCAGTTTTGGTTAAACAGTGATGATGCGGATGTGTACCGTTTCTTGGCGTATTACACCTTTTTGAGTACCGCTGAGATTGAGGAAATCCGTCAAGCCGATGCGTTACGTGCAGGCAAGCCACAAGCGCAGCAGATTTTGGCAGAGCACGTGACCCGTTTTGTGCATGGTGAAGAGGGACTCGCTGCAGCGCAGCGGATTACTCAAGCGCTGTTTAGCGGGGATGTCAGCTATCTCAGCTTGAGTGAGTTGGCTCAGTTAGAGTTGGATGGTTTGCCTTGTGTGGTGGCATCACGCACCGATTCCTTACTCGATTTGCTGCTCAGCTCAGGTTTAGCCAGTTCTAAGCGCCAAGCGCGCGAGTGGCTGGAGAATGGGGCGATTCGCGTCAATGGTGAGCGAGTACAGCAAGAGGGTGGGTTATCCGGCTTTGCTCTGTTTGATCGCTACTATGTGTTGCAACGCGGTAAGAAGCAGTTTGCTTTGATCAAATTGGAAGGTTTGGCTGAGTAATCACAGCGATTCTACTCGGACAAGAAAAGCAGTGGGGTTAGCCCCACTGACTTTCAAACCAACTCTCTAGAATGATCACCGCCGATTGGCAGTCCACATTGCCTTTGCTCAGTGCTTTGTAACCGCCCATGGCGAAGAGTTCTGCGCGCGCTTCGGTGGTGGAAAGACGCTCATCATGCAGTTCTACGGGCAAACCAAAACGGCCATGTAAACGCTGAGCGAATTTCTTTGCGCGCGGGGTGATGGTGTCCAGATCTTTGCCGTGCAGATCGGTAGGCAGGCCAACAATCAATAAATTGGGTTGCCACTCTTTGATCTGTTTTTCAATTTCATCCCAATTGGGGATGCCATCATTGGCTTTAAACGCTTTCAGCGGAGACGCCGTGCCCGTGATCTCTTGACCGATTGCACTGCCAATGCTTTTGGTGCCGTAATCAAAGGCCATAACGGTACGTGACATGCGATTTCTCTTTTAATAAAAAATGACAGTAAAAATGAGGCTGCGTGATCGCAGCCTTGGATATGGTTAGGCGTGTCCGGCGTCGCTGGAAAGCTGCGCAGGGGAGATGCCGAGTTTTTGAATAGCCTTTTGCCATTTCTCATGCACGGGCGTGTTAAAAATCAGCTCAGGATCCGCTTCTATGGTTAGCCACGAGTTTTCGGTGAGTTCCACCTCTAACTGGCCAGCAGACCAACCCGAATAGCCCAGCGCGACAATGTAGCCTTCAGGCTCCGCCTCGGTACCCAGTACAGTGAGAATATCCTTCGAGGTGGTGACGGCGATGTCATCGGTCATCTTCATGCTCGATTCGTAGTGATCGCGCGGACGATGCAGAATAAACCCACGATCTTCCGACACCGGACCACCATTAAACACCGGCTTTTTCAAACTCTCTTGGTGCGATTGTGGGTAAGCGGGCTCAATATCGACCTGCTTGAGCATGCCGCCGACCGTAATGTCGATCGGCGCATTGATCATTAACCCCATCGCACCATCTTGGTTGTGCTCGCAAATATAAATCACGCTGCGCTTGAAGTAAGGATCCTTCATGCTTGGCATGGCAACCAGAAAATGATTGGTAAGATTCATACTGTGTCCAACCTCTATGTCACTGCTATGGTTGCTCACATCGCCGTCGCTTTTAAGCGACGCTCAATGGCATCCATCAGCTTGCCTGTGATTGAAATATCGTACGCAGCTTCAATCTCTCGAATGCAGGTTGGGCTGGTGACGTTAATTTCGGTCAGTTTATCGCCAATGACATCTAAGCCTACAAACAGCAGCCCTTTCTCTTTGAGAGTCGGTGCGACCGCGAGGGCAATTTTCTTATCGGTTTCACTCAGTGGGCGCGGCTCACCACGACCGCCAGCTGCTAAGTTGCCGCGGGTTTCCCCTTTGGCGGGAATTCGCGCCAAGCAGTAAGGCATAGGTTCACCATCGACTACCAAAATGCGTTTATCACCGTTGCTGATATCTGGCACAAAGGTCTGCGCCATGCAGTAATTCTGGCCGTGGTTGGTTAAGGTTTCGATGATCACTGAGAGGTTTGGATCGCCCTCTTTAACGCGGAAAATCGAAGCACCGCCCATACCGTCGAGGGGTTTTAGGATCACATCCCCGTGCTGTTCACGGAAGGCTTTAATCTTCTCGGCTTTGCGCGTCACCATAGTGATCGGCGTAAGCTCAGGGAACCAAGCGGTGAACAGTTTTTCATTACAGTCGCGCAGGCTTTGTGGTTTGTTCACCACTAACACGCCTTCATCTTCCGCGCGCTCCAAAATGTAGGTTGCATAGATGTATTCGGTGTCGAACGGCGGATCCTTACGCATTAAAATCGCATCCAATTCAGAAAGTGCGATGGTTTGCTCGGATTTGAATTGATACCAACCGCTCGGATCTTCTTTCAGCTCGACGACCTTGGTGTCGGCCAGTGCTACACCTTGCTCTAAGTGTAGATCATTCATCTCCATATAATGGATTTCATAACCGCGACGCTGCGCTTCAAGCATCATGGCAAAGCTGGAATCTTTTTTGATGTTAATGGAAGCGATGGGATCCATCACAATACCGAGTTTAATCATGGTTTATCTCCATTTAGCCAAGATCGCCGAAACGAACTTGTAGTGCAGTTATCGCTGTTAGAGCTGCCGTTTCTGTGCGCAGTACGCGTGGGCCTAACAAGGTTTCTTCAAACTGGTAACGGCGAGTCATATCAATTTCTTCCGCTGACAGACCACCTTCAGGACCAATCAGCAAACGAACTTTGCTCACTGGGGTGGGTAAGGTGTTGATCGAGTATTTAGCGCGTGGGTGCAAATTGAGTTTCAGTGCCTCGGTGGGCTCTGCGCACCAAGCTTCGAGATCCATAATCGGGCGGATTTCTGGCACGGTATTACGGCCACACTGCTCACAAGCGCTGATCGCAATTTTCTGCCACTGCTGGATCTTCTTCTCGAAGCGTTTTTCATCCAGCTTCACGCCACAACGCTCAGAAAGCAGAGGGGTGATGGTAGTGACGCCCAATTCCACCGATTTTTGGATGGTGAACTCCATCTTATCGCCGCGTGAAATCACCTGCCCAAGATGCAGATCGAGCGGCGATTCAATGCTGTTTTCTACGCGCTCAGTGATATTGACCAATACCTGTTTTTTGCCAACTTCACTGATCACGGCTGGGAATTCAGCCCCCAAACCATCAAACAGCAGCACTTCTTGCCCAGCTTGCATACGCAATACGCGACCGATATGCCCTGCGGCATCTTCACTCAGGGCTACGGTGCCAAGCTGGTGGATCGGTTCTGGATGATAAATTCGAGGGATGCGCATGCGGATAATTCCTAATCATTAAACGAGGTTACCGTCTTCCAACGTAAAGCGGTAACTTCAGTTGGAAGAGGGATATCTGGCCTCTAACATGGATGCAAGTTGGGCAAAATACAAGGGGGCAGGGTGAGATTCTGCCCCTCAGTTCGGGCATTGTTCACGCACAAAGCGGTTCGAGTTGCCTTGCACTTTTTCGATCTTTTGGTCACGCACACATTCCCATTCGCTGACCGGATACTGATTGTTCCACGCCTGCATTAATTGGTTTTGCGCTTTGGAAAGGCGCAAACCGTACTGCTCACTCATGTACAGATATGTACGCGCAATCGCCCCGCGAGCACGCTCTGGCGGCATGGCAGTGCGCTCTTTGAAGTTTACTTGCATTTCGCACTGGCCGTAGGTGACGCCATCGACGCCATTCCACTGACTAAAACTGAAGTTGGAGCGATCGCCATTCACTTCACCAATCGCCGGAGTGAGGTTGTGCAGATCGGCCTCCATCTGATTGAACTCAGGGCTAGTACGAGTGCAGTTTTTACGGCCACCTTGTTGCCAGCATTGCAACTGATGACCAAATTGCCAAGCCGGCACCACATGTTCCCATTCAATCCGCGAAGCACGATTCTCATTTTTACGCACTTGATAGCCGCAACTCTCCAGATCCGGGATGCCTTTTTTGCCTTGCCAGCGAATCTCGCAGCCGCAGTAAAAAGAGACCGGATGATCACGATAAATCTTCACCGCTTCATTTTTGGCATGACTAAAAGAGATGGGGGCGGCAAAGGTGAGCAGAGGTAAGCTAGCAGCAAGCGTGGTAACGAAACGAAAAATCATCATAAAAGACGTAGATAAGTAGGTTTTTTATCAGTTTAACACTCATAAATTGCCTTTGTCGTTGATGCTTTTGTCAGTTTTTTGGCGAGAGCAAGGCAAAGCCTATAGAAGTGGCTTCAGCCAATCAAAGGTTAGGCTTGGTAGATCAAGTTTTGTTGGCAGCTTTGGCAGCGATAGGTAGCTTCACCACGCAGCACTTTATTGTGGCGACGAATGGTGAGCGGGTATTCACGACACGCACAGCGGTAGTGGAAGGTTTTGCCCTGTACTGAAGCGACAGAAAAGGTGTGAGTGGTTTTCGGCTCAAGCTTAAAGACTTGGATCATCACTTGTTGCCATTGGGCACCGTGTGGACGTACTCGGCCATAAAGCTGATACGTAACCAGATGGGCGATTTCGTGTGGGATCACTTGCTGGAGGAAGTCATCGACGTTTTCGGCAAACAGCACGGGATTAAGGCGGATTTCCCACAGCTGTAAATAGGCTTTACCGGCGGCGCGTCCACGTAAACGGTAATTGAGTTTGGGCAGTTTAAAGGGGCGCTGCAAAGCCTCGCTGGCGGTAGCGATACACTGTTTGATTTTCTGCTCAGCTTGGCAGTGCAGATCAAAACGAACCATTAGCGAATGTCTACCTCTAAAAACTCTGTCATCGAACTCATAAAAAAGGCCCTTTCATGAGAAAGGGCCTTGAACTGTATTGCAATCCTCGCCGTTTGTCAGCGATGAGTTGAAATAATGCTTATTTTAGACCTGCGAAGTCACGCAGCAGCGCGGCTTTGTCGGTGGCTTCCCAAGGGAACTCTTCGCGGCCGAAGTGACCGTAAGCTGCCGTTTTCTTGTAGATAGGTTGCAGCAGGTTCAGCATCTCTTGCAGACCGTATGGACGCAGGTCGAAAAACTGACGAACGGCTTCGATGATGATCTCTTGAGATACTTTTTCAGTACCGAAAGTTTCCACCATGATCGACGTTGGATCAGCAACACCGATAGCATAAGAGAGTTGGATTTCACAACGATCAGCCATACCCGCCGCAACGATGTTTTTCGCAACATAACGTGCTGCGTAAGCCGCTGAACGGTCAACCTTGGATGGATCCTTACCAGAGAATGCACCACCACCGTGACGCGCTGCGCCGCCGTAGGTATCAACGATGATCTTACGACCGGTCAGACCACAGTCACCCATTGGGCCACCAATCACGAAACGACCGGTTGGGTTGATGAAGTATTTGGTCTCTTTGCTCAACCATTCTGCTGGCAGAACTGGCTTGATGATCTCTTCCATCACGGCTTCACGCAGATCTGCGGTAGAGATTGAATCACTGTGTTGAGTCGAGAGAACTACAGCATCAATACCTACGATCTTGCCTTGGTCATACTGGAAGGTCACCTGAGATTTCGCATCAGGACGCAGCCATGGCAGTGTGCCATTTTTACGAACTTCAGCTTGGCGCTGCATCAGACGATGCGCGTAGGTGATCGGTGCTGGCATCAGCACTTCAGTTTCGTTGGTCGCATAACCAAACATGATGCCTTGGTCGCCCGCGCCTTGCTCTTTAGGATCGGCTTTATCAACACCTTGGTTGATGTCTGGCGATTGCTTACCTATGGTGTTCAGTACCGCACAAGAGTTGGCATCAAAGCCCATGTCTGAGTGCACGTAACCAATTTCACGAACGGTTTGACGAGTAATCTCTTCGATATCAACCCAAGCGGAAGTCGTGATTTCACCGCCCACCATCACCATGCCAGTTTTTACGTAAGTTTCGCAAGCAACGCGAGCTTTAGGATCTTGCTCAAAAATCGCGTCCAACACTGCATCAGAGATCTGGTCTGCAATTTTATCTGGATGGCCTTCTGATACCGATTCTGAAGTAAACAGGTGCTTAATCGCCATGATAGCTCCAATATTTGTGGTTATTCGCTAACGTCTCAGTTCTTTCCGACCTATGGTTTGAGTCGCTTAGAGATAATGACGTTATCGATCAATTTAGTACATTTTGTAGGCGTTTCTACATCTAGACGGCTATTCTAGTGTCGGGCGCTCAAATTACAAGCTCTTTTTCTATTTAGCGCATAACCAAACGTTTGCTTAAAAAAGTCAGCTTTGCCACTACAAAGCGAGAATGTGCTAAAAAGTGTGACAAAATCGGAGCAAAGCACCAGTAAATCGTTTGCAGCAGCAGGGGGGCTTTGCGACAATAGCCGCCACTGATTTTCCGCATCCATTCATTTCGCTTACTTCCCATTTAGGAGTCGACATGTCTTCTCGCAAACAACTTGCCAATGCTATCCGT
>NZ_WPDC01000033.1:0-37941 GCF_035615595.1 Vibrio sp. R-1
TATACCAAGGGCAAAATAGACCAAGACAAATAACACGTGAAATGGATTACGCTTTCCACTATCATCCTGTCGCCTAAGCGGAAGCGTTTGCGCGACGCTTTAGGCTCCAATCATTTCATGCATTCATGGTGGGAGCACTCAATGACAACACTGACGATTACACGCCCAGACGACTGGCACGTTCACCTTCGCGATGGCGATGTACTGGCCGATACGGTACGCGACATCAGCCGTTATAACGGCCGCGCGCTGATCATGCCTAACACGGTTCCCCCTGTAACCACCACTGAGATGGCCTTAGCCTATCGTGAGCGCATTATGGCTGCTCAGCCAGAGCCGCACTTTGAACCTTTGATGGCACTTTACCTCACCGATAACACTTCACCGGAGGAAATTCGCAAAGCCAAAGCGTCAGGTAAAGTCGTTGCAGCTAAGCTTTACCCAGCGGGTGCGACCACCAACTCGGATTCTGGTGTCACGTCAGCGAAAAAAATTTATTCCGTACTACAGGCGATGCAGGAAGTCGGTATGCTACTTCTGGTGCATGGTGAAGTGACCACTCATGAGATCGATATTTTTGACCGAGAAAAAGTGTTTCTCGACACTGTATTAGCGCCGATCGTGGCCGATTTCCCGCAGCTCAAGATCGTGCTGGAACACATCACCACCGCAGAAGCAGTGAACTTTGTTCGCCAAGCCAATGAAAACGTTGCCGCTACCATTACCGCGCACCATTTGCTGTTTAACCGCAACCACATGCTGGTTGGCGGCATTCGCCCACATTTCTACTGTTTGCCAATCCTAAAGCGTGCGACTCACCAACACGCGTTAGTGGCAGCGGCAACCTCTGGCAGCAAGAAATTCTTCCTCGGCACGGACTCTGCCCCGCACGCCAAAGGCCGAAAAGAAGCCGCTTGTGGCTGCGCAGGTTCTTACACCGCCCATGCGGCTCTTGAGCTGTATGCCGAAGTGTTTGAAAAAGAAGGTAAGCTCGAAAATCTGGAAGCGTTCGCTAGCTTTAATGGCCCTGATTTCTACGGCCTACCTCGCAATCAAGAGACCGTCACGCTCACCAAACAAGCCTGGCCAGTCGCGGAAAACATGCCGTTTGGCAGCGATATCGTGGTGCCAATCCGCGCCGGTGAAAACATCGAGTGGACAGTGAAGTAAACTCAGTTCAGATGTACGAAAGGAGAGGTTCGCCTCTCCTTTTTCATTTTTAGTGGTCTTTTCTGACCAACAAGGTCAGCACTTCAGCGTGATCCGTATGGGGGAACATATCAAACCACTGCACGCGAATCATTTGGTAACTGGAAAGCTCAGCGATATCTTTGACCATAGTTTGCGGGTTACAGCTGGAATAAAGAATGTGTTTTGGCGCGAGCGCTTCCAACTGCGCAGTCAGTTCGCAGCCCAAACCACGACGTGGAGGGTTGACCAACACTAACTCTGGCGCACTCATCTGGCTTTGTGAAAACTTGGCCGAATCGAGCGCTGCAAAGCTGAGATTATCAATCCCCATCATTTGCGCCGAACGTTGCGCACTGGCAATCGCTTCTGGTTCAATTTCAATGCCCGTCACAGCAGTGTTTGGCGCGGCGCAATGTAGCGCAAAGCCACCAACGCCACAAAACAGATCCCACATTTGCGTTGGCGCAATCTCGCGCACCCAAGCACGTGCGGTCGCGTATAGCTGCTCAGCCACTTTGGGGTTGGTTTGGAAAAAGCTTTTCGGGCGGATCACCATAGGCACATCGTTGAACTGTTCAAGCAGGCTTTGCGTTTCGGTGAGGAAAATTTCCTCTTCGCCTTCTAAACGCGCCATATGCACTGGCTGGATATTGACCGAAATGACTTCGATCGTCGGGAAAGCCGCGATCAATGTTGGCAAATTACGTTCAATTCGCTCAAGCACCGAATGGCTGCGCGCCACAAAACGCAGCATAAATTGGCCGCTGTTTTCACTGCGGGTGAGCAGAATAAACTTCAGCTCACCTTTTTTCTTCAGCTTGTTATAGGGCGGAATACCCGCAATGCGGATCCAATTTTCCAGATAAGCGAGCAGCTCTTGCATCGGCTGCGGATAAAGCGGACAAGTCACTAGCGACAAAGGCTGACCTTGCGCATCTTCAATGCCTAAAATCGGCGCGTGAGCCGCACCGAGCACCACCATTTTGGCTTTATTGCGAAACGCGGTGTCAGCACTGGTGACAGGGGGTAACCACTGCACATCCGTGGCTGGCGCAATCAACTCACGCAACTGCTGATCTTTATTCGTAACCTGCTCGGAATACGGCTGCGCACATAGGTGGCAAGAGGTACACCGTTTTTGAATAAAGAACTCACACTGCATAATATCGACCGCCGAAAAACAAAAGCCGCTAGTTTATTTGCCTTCCCAAAAATAACAACGAGAATTTTACGGATACCCTACTTCATGTTGTAGACAACAAGTCAGAAGGAGAATTAACCGCGAACTTTGTGCCACACTTCCATTACCGCTACTAAGAGGCTGCCAGCCACTACGCCAATCACACCATTCATCAGGGGTGGCATCAGTGTCCCGACCACTGGCCATGCATGGACGACATTAAGCATCGGTTCAAGAATATGATGTACCGCAGGCACGTTATGTACCACAATCCCACCGCCGACTAAAAACATCGCCGCAGTTCCAACGACCGTCAGCCCTTTCATCAATTTGGGAGCAAAACGCACTAGCACGCCGCCCAAACTGGCTTTGAGTCCTTGGCCTTTGGATTGGCGTTGCAGGTAAAAACCTAAGTCATCCAACTTCACTATGCCAGCCACTAGGCCGTACACGCCGATCGTCATGATGACCGCAATCAAGCTAACCACCAGAATTTGTGTGAGCATCGAGTGCCCCTGCACGGTCCCGAGAGCTATCACAATGATTTCTGCCGACAGAATAAAATCGGTGCGGATCGCGCCACCAATTTTACGCTTTTCATACTCGGCTAAGCTTTCTGTCGCCAAACTTTCCGTTTCTAAACCTTCATTGACTATCGCAGCAGCACGCTGTTCAGCATTCTGTCTGGGTTCTGGATGCAACCATTTTTCGAGGATCTTCTCTGCGCCTTCAAAACAGAGAAACAGACCGCCGATCAACAGTAGAGGCATGATCAACCAAGGAGCAATCGAGCTAATAATAAGTGCTGCCGGAACCAAAATGAGCTTATTGCGAAACGAGCCTTTGGCGACCGCCCATACCACCGGAATTTCACGCTCTGCCGCGACACCAGAGACTTGCTGCGCATTGAGCGCTAAGTCATCCCCCAATACACCCGCCGTCTTTTTTGCGGCCATTTTGGACATCAATGCCACATCATCCAACACCGTCGCAATATCATCAAGCAAGGTCAGTAAGCTTGCGCCTGCCATGGAAATTCTCTCTATTTGATTGGTAGAAGCGTCACAAAATGTAACACTAATCGATGAGAAATGAAAAACTGCTTCCTATCGGCTACGAATCATCAAGCCTTTTGCTATAGTTGGAATTATCAACAAGATAAGGCTCTGAACATGGATTCTCCAGAAAAACCAGACAATGAGGTTCAACGATTAAGACATCTCAATACATTGGCGATATTAGATACTGCAGCCGAAGAACGTTTTGATCGAATTACTCGTCTTGCCAGACGCCTTTTTAACGTTCCTATTGCGTTGATAAGCCTTGTGGATGAGAACAGACAATGGTTCAAGTCTTGTTACGGCCTGAACGTCTCTGAAACGTCACGTGACATTTCTTTCTGTGGACATGCCATTCTAGGGAAAAAAGTGTTTGTTATCGAAGATGCGAGTCAGGATCCACGTTTTGCCGACAATCCACTGGTGACGGATGCTCCGAACATTCGCTTTTATGCTGGTGTTCCCTTGCTATACGAAGACAGTTTGGCACTGGGCACCTTATGCATTATTGATACTAAACCTCGTCAGCTAACCCAAGATGAATTGCTGGATTTCTACGATCTCGCCAAAATGGCGGAACGGGAATTAGCTTCTAGTCATACCGCATCACTGGATGACTTAACTCAAATCTCAAATCGGCGGGGTTTCATGCTGATGGCTCACAAAAGTATGATGTACTGCCAAATGAGTGGGCTGTCTTATTCTATCGCCTATTTCGACCTCAATTATTTCAAGATCATAAACGATGAATATGGGCATCAAGAAGGCGATATCGCATTACAAGCTTTCGCTAATACGATGCGGCATTGCTTCCGTGAGTCCGATGTATTTGCCCGTTTGGGCGGAGATGAATTTGCCGTTTTTATGTCGGGAACATCACAATCTGTCGCTCACCAAGTGGTTCATCGCTTTCAAGAGGCTTTAGAGAAATATAACGACGCAGCTTCGAAACCCTATCGGTTATCATTTTGTTACGGCATTGTCTCCACATCCGAGGTTGATATCTGTCTTGAACAGCTTCTTTCACAAGCCGATAAAGTGATGTACGAGCAGAAAAAATGTCGTCCCAAATCATCTACTTCTTTTTAAGCCACTCAGCAGGTCTGGAGCGAGTGTACTCATCGGGTAACAGATTTAATGCCTTTTTCAAAGCGGCAAAACATTCTGGATCAATCGCGGTATGGAGGTTCTCCTCCATAATGGCGAGCGCTTTATCAATAGGCATAGCCGCGCGATAGGGACGCTCAGCACTGAGGGCATCGAAAATATCGGCCGTTGTGATTATGCGAGTCATCAAACTGATTTCATCGCCGTTGACACCCCGAGGGTAACCCGTACCGTCTAATTTTTCATGGTGCGCGCCGGCCATGCGCGCCAATGTTTTAAAAGGAGATAGCTTGTACAGAATTTGCTCCGTATACGCGGCATGAGCTTGAACCGCTCGCCATTCTGCTTCGTCTAACTTACCTGGTTTATCCAAAATGGCATTACTGACACCAAGCTTACCAATGTCATGCAGCAGTGCCGCACGCCTCAGCCAAATGCGATCCGCATCAGAGATCATCAATTGCCTTGCAATCAAATCGGTATACACAGCAACACGCTCGCTATGACCAGCGGTATACGGGCTTTTCGCGTCCACAATTTTACCAAAAGCCGTCACTATGCATTCCAAGTAAGCATCATCCAAAGGTAAATGGGCCTGAGCGGGAGGTAAATTCATGACCCGCTGACTGATATCGGTGGCTTTCAGTCCGGATAAAAAACGAGGATTTTCAACAAGCTGCTCAACAACCTCAACCAGTTTGGGATCAAACCACACACCGCTGCGTGCCATAATCTCTTGCAGGGCTTCTTCGATGCTGTGCTCCATTTGAAAAACATCAAATACCTGAGCTAACAACGCAATACGTGAGAAAAGCGGAATCGCTTCACCTTTTCGCTGTTCGGGTCGCCCTTGACCGTTCCAATGCTCATCCAGTGAATGGATACCTTGTGCGACAGCTTCACTAAAACGCAATTCTCGGGCGACATCCGCACCACGGGTACAACGCGTCTGGATCAGCTCTTGAGCATAGTCATTGCCATTTTTCAAAATATCTATGGTCGTTAAAATGCGCTCCGTCCAGCTTTGCTCTGATCCTGTGTTTTTCACAATAAAGTTAATGACACTGGAAAGACTGGTGCCTACCGTTTTGTAACGTCGTTTGAAAGTCAGATCATCGGTCGCATACAGCTCACAAATTCGTGCTGCATTGCTGCTGCAACCCGCATCTTTCAGTAGCAGAGTAAAAAACAGGTCGTGCAGTTCAGGCTCACTCAGCTCAAGCTGCATACCAATATGCATACCGATCCAGCAACAACGAATGCAGTGTTCAGGCGGCTGACCTTCTGTCATGTCGAGCGCTGTCGTTAGCGAAATCATTAATTCTGAAAGAGGGAAGGTATTTTGTGCAACACTCATTATTTGGGTTCATTTACCATTTTCTATGTATCGAGTGTAGACAGAGTCGGCCTGAGCTGCCATGAGTTTTATGGTGAGCATGCGCTTTTTGCGCAGCATAAGATTCCCCAGAAAATAAAATAATTGGCTTAGATTGAAAATAATCCTAGTCAGAACTCTTTTTCCGTGTATACTCACTCGCAGCTCAAGCAAATGAGCTATTAATGAAAATTAAGTTAAAGTTTTACCTCAGTCTTTTTTCGATACCCTTCGTTCAACCTCTGTGATAGCTTCTCCTTTATAATCCATATAATAGCTTTTGTTTTAAGCCCTAATAAATTATTGTAAAAATTATCTCTAGAGGTCTCTATGTCTACTAAAATGACTGGTTCTGTAAAATGGTTCAACGAAACTAAAGGTTTCGGTTTTCTTACTCAAGACAACGGTGGCAACGATGTGTTTGTTCACTTTAATTCTATTCAGTCAGAAGGTTTCAAAACCTTAGCTGAAGGTCAACGTGTTAGCTTTATCGTTGAACAAGGTAAGAAAGGCCCTCAAGCGTCTAACGTAGTCGCACTGTAAGCCAAATTCTGCGTGGTGCTCCCAGCGCCACGCTTTGCTCCCCGCTCATTATTTACCACTCCTTCATTAGCATTTATCTGTATTACATCGAGGAATTCATGTCTCGCAGAACATCTCGCCAGCGACACTGGTATCAATTATTACGAGAGAAATCTCACCAAAAAGAAATTTTAATTCATGATAAAAATCCACTTCCATCTTCTGAAAAATAATCTCCGCTGGTCATCTAAAATTCATCAATTAAATAGTGACATTCTACAGCGCCATATCCTGCCCCGAATAAACTCTAATCATTACCCTATTTATTTTGATTTTTGCGAAATAGAGCAATCAGGAAAAATATTATCTGATTCGGGTATCGAATTGGGCCATTTTAATATTCATTAACGCGTTGCCCGTGTATTCCTTTTATTAAACATTTAGACATCCACTCTCTCTGAATATTGATTAAGTACTCTGATTGGGCAAAATCGTTCCCTACGCTATTGATCCATTATTCTATTACTCTTTCCCCGGCTACGCTCACCTACTCCCCTTAGATCAAGCCTGTTGATACCTCAGAGTCTCGTTGTGTCGCATTAAAAACTGCATTTTTCAAATACTCAACTACACTCATATTGCTCAATCCGAGCAAACCATAAGGAAAATCAAAATGGCGAATACAATGTTAGGTGGCTGGGGACTGTTCCATGAGCTCTCCAATGAAGATAAAGCAGCATTTGCAAGCGGCATCGAAGGCTTTGTAGGCGTAAGCTATAAGCCTGTTGCGGTAGCAACACAAGTGGTTGCTGGCTGCAACTACGCCTTTTTCTGCAATGCCGAGATGGTTTACCCCGGCTCTCAACCTTACCCAGCCATGGTTCACATGTTTAAAGACTTGGAAGGAAAAGTCGGCATTACGCATATTCAGCGTTTGGATTATTAAACCAAACCCACTGTGGGACAGGGCTGTTTTCTGTCACCCACTCATTTTCATGTTGAAAGACCTCCGATTGGAGGTCTTTTTCAGTCGTGATTTTTCAATCATGGTAATCACGCACATTCATCGCCACCCCATTCAAAGCGAATGACATTCCTATTGCGCCTGCAGGTGAGAGCCTTTACTCTTTTTTCATCTTCAATCTAAATCGAGAGAAATGATGTCTGCCTCATCCCCCTACCCGATTGGCACTCCCGGTCAGCCTTGGCAAGCTTCAGAGCGCCAAGCTTGGCGAGAACAACGCCATATTCAACGCGAATATCAACAAGAAGTAGTGCCCAAGATTCTGGCCTTGAACAGCCTATTCGACGTGAGTACTTATGGCGCGCTCTCTTATGACCCAACACGCTACCCGCTGTATGTAGTGAAAAGCCGCCACTGGGATGCTAACAAGCCGACCGTATTGATCACAGGCGGGGTACATGGTTACGAAACCAGTGGTGTACACGGTGCGCTGCAATTTTTAGCGACAGCCGCAGAGCCTTATTTGGCTCACTTTAATCTGCTTGCCGCGCCCTGTGTCAGCCCTTGGGGCTATGAAACCATCAATCGCTGGAACCCAAATGCTGTCGATCCTAACCGCTCTTTCGTTCAGGATAGTCCTGCAGAAGAAGCGGCTCTATTGATGGCGATGGTGGTAGAGCACGGGCCGATTTTGCTGCATATTGATCTGCATGAAACCACCGATACAGATGAATCTGAGTTTCGTCCTGCCTTGGCGGCGCGCGATGGTAAAGCCTATCTCGAAGGCTCGATCCCCGATGGCTTTTACACGGTAGGTGATACGGAAAATCCGCAATTGGCTTTCCAACAAGCGGTGATTGATTCGGTACGCCGCGTAACACATATCGCGCCAGCGGATGAAAACCATGAAATCATTGGTTCACCTGTTGTCGCTGAGGGTGTCATCCTCTATCCGATGAGAGAACTCGGCTTGTGCGGCGGCATGACTGCTTGTACTTACAGCACAACCACCGAAGTCTATCCAGATAGCCCTAAAGTCACCGCGCAACTCTGCAATGACGCGCAAGTCGCAGCCATCATCGGTGCACTTGATTATGTGCTTGCCAATGAGCAGAGTCTGCTAGGCGAGTAATCGGCTTTTATACTGCTCCGGGGTTAACCCGGAGTACTTTTTGAACATGGTGATAAACGGGCTGGCTTGGTTATAGCCCAAGGTTAACGCCACCTCTTTCACCGCATGTCCTTGACGTAACAATTCCATCGAATAGAGATAGCGCACCCGCAGCCGCCATTCGGTAAAGCTCATCCCCAGTTCAGCCTGACAATGGCGCGCCAGTGTTCGCTCCGTGGTATGCACTTTTTCCGCCCACTGCTGCAAGGTTGTGTTATCAGTGGGGTTCTCTTCCACAAAAGCCAAAATCGGTGCTAAATATTTATAATTGGTTGAAGGAAGAAAATGGTGCTGAGTTTCACGAGTGGCCAGTTGATCGAGCAACACTTGCACTAAGCGCTTATCTTCACTGCTCTGCGCCACATTGATGTTTCGCTCTCGAAAGTCATCAATGATCGCCGAAACAATCGATGTCACCTTAATTAAACTGGTTTTAGCGGGAAATGCCGTGGTCAGTTGCGAAGCAATATTCAGTGAACAGTATTCGATGGGCTTGCGGTTGTAGCTTCGATGACGAATCCCCGCAGGAACCCAAATCGCCAAATGGGGCGGAGCCAAAAAGCGCGTATCTTCCGCTTCCATCTCCAAAATTCCGCCAGAAATGAGCTGTACTTGCCCCCAAGGGTGGCTGTGCTCACGAGTTTCTGTATTGGACAGAAACGCTTCAAAATTCATAAAAACATCCGAAGGTGGATGCTCGATAGATAATGAGGGATGCAAGTGTCGAGTGCGTTTTTTCAATCTTGTCTTCCTATCGCTCGCAATGTCTTTTTAGAGATAGTTGTAATTATAAAGACCTGCCACACTATAACCCAAGGAACAAATTGCGACGAGGCGCACATGATCTATCTTCTGCCATTTTTTACTGTGCTGATTTGGGGTGGCAACTCGATTGTCAATAAACTCGCGGCCTCGACCATCGAACCTAGTGCGATGAGCTTCTATCGCTGGCTATTGGCTATGGCGATCCTCACTCCTTTCTGTCTACCTAGCGCTATCCGCCAATGGTCAACGGTGAAACGCCACTTGAGTAAACTCGCATTTTTGGCTTTACTCGGCATGGTGCTTAACCAATCCCTCGGCTACTACGCGGGGCTCACCACCACGGCGACCAATATGTCACTCATCACTTCTTTTGTTCCTTTAATGAGTGTTTTCATTAGCTTGCCGTTACTTAACAAACCCATCTCAGCCCTTAGCGTGGTGGGGGGCGTACTGTCGCTGAGCGGGCTTGCCTACATGCTCGGAGAAGGAAATCCGCTGTTTTTCCTCCATCAAAGCGTGACCGAAGGGGATGCCTTAATGGTGATGGCAGCATTGGTGTACGCCTTGTACTGCGTGCTTTTGAAACGCTGGAAAATGCCGTTTAGCAACTGGACTTTAATTTATCTGCAAGGGGTATGCGCCGTATTCATGCTGATCCCTTTATGGCTAACCAGCGATACGCTATTACCGACCGAAGGTTCACTCTCTCTGATCGCTTATGCTGGCATTGCTGCTTCCCTATTAGCACCTTGGATGTGGGTAAAAGCCATTGATGCGATTGGCGCAGACTCCACCGCCATGTTCATGAACCTGCTACCCGTTTTTTCTGTTTCTTTGGCCGCCACTTTATTGGGCGAAAAAGTTCATCCCTACCATTTGATTGGTGGCCTATTAGTCATCAGCGGTGTCGCGCTGTCACAATTGAAAATTCAACGTCGAAACGATGACGGTGTCGAAAAAGTGACGCAGGTATAAAAGCGAGTATTTTCACGCGCAAAATGGTTCTCTTCACGCTATCTTTAGAGAAGAAAAAACACGCCGCGAGGCGTTTAAAAATAACGATTGGCTAGGTTCCCCAAGCCCGAAGCAACCGATGAAAAATTGGCTGTGTCAGGCAGTGAGAGGTGAGCCTATGATAGAACTTAATAGAATTGAAGAGCTTTTTGATAACCAACAGTTCTCCTTACACGAACTCGTGTTGAACGAACTGGGAGTCTATGTCTTCGTCAAAAATCGCCGCGGCGAGTATCTCTATGCTAACCCTCTGACTCTAAAGTTGTTTGAAACGAATGCACAATCGTTGCTTGGCAAGACCGATCACGATTTTTTTCATGATGATCAACTCAATGATATTTTGGCGGCCGATCAACAGGTGTTTGAAACTCGTCTCTCGGTTATCCATGAAGAACGAGCCATCGCCAAATCCAATGGTTTGGTTCGGATTTATCGCGCAGTCAAACACCCTATCTTGCACCGAGTGACAGGCGAAGTGATTGGGCTGATTGGAGTTTCAACCGATATCACCGATATCGTGGAACTACGTGAGCAGCTATATCAGCTCGCCAATACCGATTCTTTAACTCAGCTGTGTAATCGGCGTAAATTGTGGGCCGATTTTCGCGCCGCCTTCGCTCGCGCAAAACGTTTAAGACAGCCGTTAAGTTGCATCTCTATCGATATTGATAATTTCAAACTGATCAATGACCAATTTGGTCACGATAAAGGTGATGAAGTCCTGTGTTTTCTCGCCAAACTATTTCAGAGCGTCATCTCTGACCATCATTTTTGTGGTCGTGTGGGAGGTGAAGAGTTCATCATCGTTTTGGAAAATACGCACGTAGAGACTGCTTTTCATTTGGCTGAACAGATCCGCCAACGTTTTGCAGAGCATCCGTTCTTTGAACAAAACGAGCACATCTACCTCTGTGCGGGGGTTTCCAGCTTGCATCATGGTGATCATGACATTGCCGATATTTATCGACGCTCCGATCAAGCGCTGTATAAAGCCAAGCGTAATGGTCGTAACCGTTGCTGTATCTATCGCCAATCCACAGAATAAGCTTCACCTAGCCTCTCTTATCCTATTTCTTTTCGTTTTTGTGAAAAATGATTAAAAACGAAAAGAAAACGTAAGAAAACGCAAACCAAGATTTGAAATCAGGCACTGACTCCGTACACTGAAAGCAATTTAAACCATAAGGATATTCCCGGTGAAAGCAGTAAAGCGCCATCAAGAAATCATTGAATTGGTTCAAGCCCAAGGTTTTGTGAGTACGGAAGAGCTGGTTGAGCGATTTGATGTTAGCCCACAAACCATACGGCGAGATCTCAACGAATTGGCCGAAGCCAATAAATTGCGGCGCAACCATGGCGGCGCAACGATTGCCACCAGTTCGGAGAACTCCTCTTATCACACGCGGCAAGTTTCTTACCAAAATGAAAAAGAGAAAGTCGCCATGGCCTTGGTTCAGCACATTCCTGACGGTGCCACACTGTTTATTGATATTGGCACTACGCCAGAAGCCATCGCTCGCGCTTTAATGGTTAATCATCATCAACTGCGTGTGGTGACCAACAACTTAAACGTCGCCACTATGCTAATGAGTAAGCCTGATTTCAGCATCATTTTGGCGGGGGGAGAAGTCCGTAATAAAGACGGCGGCGTAACAGGCGAAGCCACATTGGATTTTATTTCCCAATTTCGTTTGGATTTTGGCATTTTGGGGATCAGTGGCATCGATTATGACGGCTCTCTGCTTGATTTCGACTACCATGAAGTGCGCGTAAAACGCGCGATTATCGAAAATAGCCGCAGTGTCTTCCTCGCGGTCGACCACAGTAAATTTGGCCGCAACGCGATGGTCAAACTCGGCACATTGGCCGATGTCGATTTGATCATTACTGACCAAACGCCACCGAAAGAGATTGAAGCGTTCGCCAAAGAGAATGAAGTCACGATTCAGGTGGTGTAATTCGCTAGACAACCGCTCATCAATACCAAGAAAAGGCGCTAACGCGCCTTTTTTGTTGCATGCACAAAATGCACAAATGATTGCCTGTGTGTAAAAAATTTGTTGTTATTAACTCTATACTTATTTGAGCAAAACGCTCAAAACGAAAATGAAGGATAAGCCGATGAGCAGTGGCAAACGAGAGATCACATTACGTTTTCTGGCCGAGCCGGGAGATGTCAATTTTGGTGGCAAAGTGCATGGTGGCGCAGTAATGAAATGGATTGACCTTGCGGCGTATGCTTGTGCTGCGGCTTGGAGTGGTAAATATTGCATCACGGCTTATGCTGGTGGCATTCGCTTTGTCGCTCCAATTCATGTCGGTAACTTGGTTGAAGTGAATGCCAAGGTGATTTACACCGGAAAAACCTCCATGCACATCGCGATTGATGTGCAGGCGAGCGATCCTAAGTTCCTGAAAAATCATCTCACGACTCATTGCATTGTGATTATGGTCGCGGTGGATGAGGCGGGCAAACCGTCTCCTGTGCCCGAATGGATTCCGCAAACTCAGGAAGATCAGGAATTACGCGCTTCGGCGATTCGTTTAATGAACATGCGCACCGAAATCGGTGAAGAGATGGAAGCGCACGTAAAATATTTGAAAAATTAAGGGGCTATTCTGCGCTCCAACCACTGGGATGGAGCGCTTGTCATCGAATTGTCATCAAGCTTTGTTTTAATCCATGCCCATCTTTGGCACATGGATTTCACGCTTCTGTTATGGCGATTACCCTAGATAAAATCACCCTCACCGAGACGACCCTAACTAACCCCAAAGCGGTCGAATATCAATGGGTAAGAACATTGTACGTGCAAGGTTATCAGCCTGAAGCGATCAACCATTACATCCAAACCTGTTTTGGCGGAGACGAGACATTTGCAGACCTTTTCCGTCGGGTCGCCATGCATGAAGAGAGCTTGTATTTACTGCTGCAATACTTAAGTTGCGCACCTTCCAGCCGTGAGTTCTAATTTTTCTGCACCCTCTAAACCAGTTACAAATCAATATTCGATCTGACTCGCATCCTGTTCTTGTTTCACTGTTGAGAAAATGTGTTGTGCTTATACTGGCAACCGTTTTCGCACAGTGGGCTGTCACGGCTTCAGGCATAAAAAAACCCGAGCTAAGCTCAGGTTTTGGTTACAAAAACTGTTAGTCGTGAACTAGTAAGGAATAGAGCTAACAGCCAGCTATGCGTAACGCCAGAATTGAAGCTTCTTAACTTGTCGGCGGCCAAACCAATTAATGTTAAGAAGAGACAAAATGGGCGACTTTACGTCGCCCTTATCGTTATTATCCTTTCACACCGCCAGCGGTAAGTCCTCCGACAAGCCAACGCTGTGCAAGTAAAAATACGATAGTGATTGGGAGTGCTGAGAGCACCGCAGCGGCCGCAAAATCACCCCACAGATAGTTTTGAGGGTAAAGATACTGCTGCATACCAACCGCAAGCGTGTACGAGTTTACATCAGAAAGCAGCAGTGACGCCACCGGAACTTCGCCCACCACACCAATAAATGACAAAATGAATACTACTGCAAGTATAGGCACAGACAATGGAAGTAGCACTAATCTGAACGCTTGCCATGGTGTCGCACCATCCAAGGCCGCCGCTTCTTCCAGTGAGCGATCGATGGTTTCAAAGTACCCCTTAATAGTCCAAACGTGCAGCGCAATCCCGCCGAGGTAAGAGAAAATCAAACCGCCGTGCGTGTTTAAGCCCAAGAAGGGAATGTACTGCCCAAGCTTATCAAACAGAGCATACAATGCGACCAAGGCCAATACCGCAGGGAACATTTGGAAAATCATCATCGCTTTTAAGATGGTTTCTTTGCCTTTAAAACGCATACGTGCAAAGGCGTAAGCCGAAGTAGTAGAAAGCGCCACAATCAATACCGATGTAATGCCCGCCACTTTTACCGAATTCCACAACCATGTCATCACCGGGAATGGCGGTGGAGTGACTGAACCATCAGCATTCTGTACCGCAATACCGAGTGCCAGCTTCCAGTGTTCCAATGAGGGGCGATCCGGGATCAAGCTGCCGGTTGCGAAGTTACCTTCACGAAATGAGATCGCGACAATCATCAGCAGCGGGAAAATAATCAACGCTAAGAACACCCACAGTGCCGCGTGGGTTGCCCACACGCGATACTTGAGAGATTTGCCTTGTACCATAGCCATATGAATGCTCCTTATTGTTGGCTCAGCTTAGTAAAGCGCAGGTTGAGCAGCGCTAACGCGCCCACCAGCAAGAAGATCAGCGTCGCAATCGCACTCGCCAAACCAAAGTCCTGACCACCTGTACCTTCAAACGCAATGCGGTAGGTGTAACTCACCAAGAGGTCGGTGTAACCCGCAGGCTCAGAAGTGCCGATCCGGTTTGGCCCACCTTGCGTCAAGAGTTGAATCATTACGAAGTTGTTGAAGTTAAAAGCAAAGCTGGCAATCAGCAACGGCGTCAGCGGTTTGATCATCATCGGCAGAGTGATTTTGGTGAAGTTATGAATGAAATTTGCCCCATCAATCGCTGATGCTTCATACAGATCATCGGGAATCGCTTTCAGTAGGCCCATACATAAAATCATCATGTAAGGAAAGCCCAGCCAAGTATTGACGATCAGCACCATGGTTTTCGCCAACAGCGGATCCGAGAACCAAGCGGGACTGAGGCCAAACAAACCGTTGAGCACCATGTTGATCTCACCAAAACTCTGGTTGAAAAGACCACGGAAAATCAAAATCGAGATAAAGGCAGGAACGGCGTAAGGCAAGATCAGCAGTACACGATAAACCGCACGACCTTTCAACGCTTCCCACTGCACTACGCTGGCTAATACAAGGCCAATCATCAGGGTGAAAATCACCGTCAGTACTGAAAAGATGACCGTCCAGATAAAGATATTGATAAACGGCTCTTTGATGCCTTCGTCTTTCCATACTCGCTCAAAGTTATGGGTACCAATCGACACCACAAATCCTGGTGAGACTCGCTCACCGACAAATTCGCCGCTCTCATTGATAGGTTGATAAAAACCAATCTCCATATTGGGGCGCAACACCTGACCGGATTGATTGTTGGTGAGTGTTTCACCATCATCCTGCAAGGTATAGAGTGGTTTCACCGCAGCAAATTTGCGCAGGCCACTCATTCGAATGTCTTCACCATCAGGGAAATGCAGATCGATGCCACTCAATTCGGTGCGATACCCGATGATGGTTTTAATCGGCTCTACTTCACCGTCAATGCCGCCAATCACTTCAAGATTAAGATCGGTCGGTACGTTACCACTGAGCGAAAAAGGCGCGGTCGCCAAACGCTCATCTCCGTCCTCAATCAATAAGCGGTAGCCTTGCTCGGTTTTATAAAGTTGGAAAGCATAACTTTCACCACTTTGGAAAGTTTGATCCATCAACACTGACTGTGCGCGTTCAAGAGTGAGTTGGTTTTTCGCGCTGTAGTTTGTAAAAGCAAGACCAACGGTGTAAGCCAGTGGAAACAGAATAAAGAGGATCATCCCTGCAATGCCGGGATAAATGTAACGGTGCGCGTACGTTTTACGACTTCCGAAGATATACAGCGCTAATGTGGTAAGGATCAGGGTCAGCAATGCAAACGCCACCTCCCCACGAGAATACATAAGAATGGTTGCGTAGCCATTCACGATACCTACCGCGCCAAGTACTGCCCATTTTAAAAACGCACGTTTGTCGGCTGGACGTACCGCAGTTGGATCGGACATAGCCTGTGTACCTTGAACTGACTGCATAAAGAACCTGCTAGCGTGTTGTTACCAAGAAATGTGGAGGGGGAAAGTTACCCCCTCCAAGGTGTGACGATGGATTATTTCGTCATCTGCTTTTCAGCATCAGCCAGAGCGGCATCCACGGTTTGACGACCATCAACGATGTTGATGATGGCGTTTTTCGCAGAGCTCCAAAACGCGTTCATTTGTGGAATGTTAGGCATAATTTCGCCGTTCATGGCGTTATCCATGGTCGCCGCAATGCGCGCATCCGCATCCAGTTCACGTTGGAAAGAGTTCAGCGCAACCGCACCTAGTGGTTTATCGTTGTTTACCATGCGCAGACCATCGTTGGTCAACAGATAGTTTTCGATGAATTCCACCGCCAGATCTTTATTTGGAGAAGCGGTGCTGATACCAGCGGTGAGAACGCCAACAAAAGGTTTCGACGCTTGGCCGTTAAATTTAGGCAAAGTGGTCACACCGTAGTTGATGCCTGATTTCTCGATGTTGCCCCAAGACCATGGACCGTTGATGGTCATCGCGGTATTACCTTGGTTAAAGGCAGACTCAGACACTGAGTAATCCATATCTGGAGAGATCACGCCTTTATCCACAAGGCCTTTCACGAAGTTCATCGCGTCTTTTACGCCTTTATTGTTGATACCTGCGTCTTTCACATCATAGCCATCAACACCGTATTTGAATGCGTAACCGCCATCAGCCGCCATCAAAGGCCAAGTGAAGTAAGGCTCTTTCAGGTTCCACATGATGGCCGATTTGCCTTCTTTCTTCAGTTTGGCATCCAGCTCAGCGACTTCTTCCCAGCTTTTCGGTGGGTTAGGGACAAGGTCTTTGTTATAAATCAGTGATAACGATTCCACCGCAATTGGATAACCAATGATTTTGCCGTTGTATTTCACTGCATCCCATGCGAAATCTACGATGCCTTCTTGAATTTTTGCAGAAGGTTTGATTTCGACTAATAGGCCAGCTTCCGCATAACCGCCAAAACGGTCGTGAGCCCAAAACACAATGTCAGGACCATCACCTGTTGCTGCGGTTTGTGGGAATTTATCTTGTAGCGCATCAGGATGAGCGACAGTAACTTTGATTCCGGTGTCGGCTTCAAACTTCTTACCGACTTCCGCCAAACCGTTATAGCCTTTATCACCATTGATCCAAATAGTGAGTTGTCCTTCTTCAATAGCAGCATGGGCACCAAACGAACCAAGAGCCACCAGAGTGCTCAGCGCGACTGTGCTTAGGGCATTTTTCATGTTCATATCCTTTTCTTTTTGTGTTGTAGGGCTCACCAAGAGGTTTTGCCGTATTTCGCCATTTATGATCAGAAAAAAACGCGTTTAACTCATCCTCCTAACCCCTACGCCCTCGATATTATGGCGTATTTTCGTGATCTCTATCGTTTGATGTGAGCGAGCCAAATCACAAAAAACAGGATTGATGTGATCCTACTCAACTTATCCACCCTCAATAATTTGAACTGGATCTAACTACGCCTTAGTGCCCCTCCTCCACCTCCTCCTCACCTACTCCCCCTACAAAAAAGCGGAAGAGGAGGATGTACGATTTACCTCTTTCACAGAAACTAGCCTCATCCCAGAGAGGATGGTAAGAGCCTTTCCAGTTTACGTGTTGTAACTGGTTCCACCGCCAAGTAGGTTGTCGATATAAAGTCATGTTTGTGGTGAAAGCGTTACGGGAGAGACATGGCTTTGTGTAGGGGGAAACAACCTACTTTTCGCGGCAGTCGGGTGAACGGCTTCATAGCCGGAGCGTTCACCCTTTCTTTTCTTACCCAATAAGGCGGCGCTGCCAACGAAACCACTTGATGTGGTTCACCTTATCCAATTCCTACTGTTATTGCGTGCACAATAATTCATATAATGAGCCGCGATAACGATTAAAAATCTTGATCGAGGACGAGCTAGATGGCGAGTGTCACGTTAAAAAATGTATGTAAAGCGTACGGCGATGTGCTGATTTCAAAGAATGTCGACTTAGAGATTCAAGAAGGCGAATTTGTGGTGTTCGTCGGTCCTTCAGGTTGTGGCAAATCCACACTGCTGCGCTGTATTGCGGGTTTGGAAGACATTACGTCTGGCGACTTGTATATCGGCGAACAGCGCATGAATGATGTCGAACCTTCCAAACGCGGTGTAGGCATGGTTTTCCAATCCTACGCACTGTATCCGCACCTCAATCTGTATGACAACATGTCATTTGGTTTAAAACTATCGAAAGCCAACAAGAGCGAGATCAAAAAGCGCGTTGATCATGCGGCAGAAATTCTACAACTCAGCCATCTTCTGGATCGCCAACCCAAGGCGCTCTCTGGTGGTCAACGGCAACGTGTCGCCATCGGTCGTACTCTGGTTTCGCAGCCGAATGTGTTTTTGCTGGACGAACCCTTATCGAACCTAGATGCAGCTTTGCGCGTACAGATGCGCTCTGAAATCACTAAACTGCAACGTAAGCTAGGCTGCACCATGATTTACGTTACCCATGATCAAGTGGAAGCCATGACTATGGCGGACAAAATTGTGGTGTTGGATGCAGGATTCGTGTCTCAAGTCGGCAAACCACTCGAGCTGTATCATTATCCACAAAACCGCTTTGTGGCCGGGTTTATTGGCTCGCCGAAAATGAATTTCATGAGCGTCTTCATTGAAGGAGTAGAAAAAGATCGGGTACAGGTCCAGCTTTCTAACGGTACGACCTTCTGGATCCCTGTGGATGGCACCACTGTCACTCGTGGAGAACGCATGTCGCTAGGCATTCGTCCTGAGCATCTGGTTGAAGCCGAACATGGTGATGCCAAAATCGAAGGCAAAGTGATGATTGTTGAAAAGTTGGGTAACGAAACACAGGTGTATATGAACCTAAAAGGTTCCGATTCTGATGTGATCTACCGTCAGCCAGACACGCTCGATGTCGAAACCGGCGACACGCTCACGATTGGCATTCCAGCGCATCGCTGCCATCTATTCCACAGTGACGGCCGTGCCTGCCGTCGCCTACACCAAGAAAAAGGTGTTGACCTTCCGGCTTAATACCTAGCCTTCGCTTGCTTAGCCCTTTCATCTTGAAAGGGCTTTTTTATAACCATCATCCATGCTTCTTATGTTCTCTGCTTCTACATTCATCGAATCGGTTCAACCCCCTCATTTTGCAATAAATTGATGTTATACCCCTTGTGAATAAGCCCTCTCTTCCTCTATGGTCTAAGAAGACCAACCGAGTCGAGAGACTCACAGCATCCTTTAGGTAAGAATATGAACAGTCAGTTAACGCTTAGAGCATTAGAACGCGGCGACTTACGCTTTATTCACAATCTCAATAACAACCGCAACATTATGTCCTACTGGTTTGAAGAGCCTTATGAATCCTTTGATGAACTCGAAGAGCTCTACAACAAACACATTCACGATAATGCTGAACGACGTTTTGTGGTTGAAGATGCACAAAAAAACTTGATTGGCCTCGTCGAGCTGATTGAGATTAACTACATCCATCGCAGCGCGGAATTTCAAATCATCATCGCTCCTGAGCATCAAGGCAAAGGCTTTGCGCGTACCTTAATCAACCGAGCTTTAGATTACTCCTTCACGATTCTCAATCTGCATAAGATTTATTTACACGTTGCCGTCGAGAACCCTAAAGCGGTGCATCTCTACGAAGAGTGCGGATTTGTAGAGGAAGGCCACTTAGTCGAGGAATTTTTCATCAACGGTCGTTACCAAGATGTTAAGAGGATGTATATACTGCAAAGTAAGTACTTAAATAGAAGCGAGTAAAGACATGGTTAGCTGCAGTCAATACGATTACATTGAACTGGCCTGTTTGTTTCATCTGCCAGTCAAATTAACAATGAAAAGTGGTGAGGTGTATTACGGAGTCGCCGCCGACACTCAACGTAATAGTCAAAAGCAGGAGTGCATTGCGCTAAGAGGCGAAGAAGAAACTTGGCTCCTCGAAACTGATCAACTGAGTTCGATGGAAGCCTTAAGCGAACAACCCCATTTCTCTGTTATTCATTTCAAATAAACCACGCTGAAGACAACAAGGCCGCTCTAGAATGACGAGCGGCCTTGCGTTTTACATTTCAGCCAACTGACGCGCCACTTGATGCTATACCCAAACTACTTGGAGTTGTAGGTGGGAAGGAGCTCTTTGAGAATGCGTTAGTTTGCGATATCCAGCTTATTACCGCTCACGCCATTGGTTCGAAACCAGCCCGCGATACTGACGCGGTCCGCATGCGCTTCGAGCACTTCATGAGGGAATCGTTCCGAAAGAAATACCACCAGACGTCCCGCAACGGGCGCTAACGTTTCAATCCAGTTATCCTGCAAATCGTAGATTTTTAATTCGCCGCCATCGGCAGGAGTCCAATTTTCATTGAGATAAAACACCGTGGTTAATTTACGGTTTTCATTACCGCGAAACGAGTCGAGATGTTTAAGGTAGAAATCACCGGCCTCGTATTTTGCAAAGTGCGCTTCATATTCAAACAGCCCAAGAAAAAAGTGGCGGTTCACTTCACACCGGATCTGCTCCATCCGCTCCAAATAGTCTTGAACAGGTTGCCCCATTGATAGATCAAGCCATTGGATTTTATCGCTCCGGATATCCGCAGCACGCTGAATCTCTTCGTTTCTACCAATTTTTGCTCGTTTCCAACGTTCAGGAATGCACTCTCGTAGAGCTTGCACTTCTTGTGGGTTCAAAAAATCATCCCACACATACCAACCTCGGTCTGCAATTGCATCCATTAATCCATCTAACGCCATGATTCTCACTACACGAACAATAAGAAGCGCGTTATATCTGGCCGACCACCAGTCAGCAATTCGAGTTATTAATCTCCAAGATCAATAATTCTGATGGAGGGATTGTGACTCAAAAGATTCAAGCCTATTACGCAAAGAGATTGGGACAATAGGGGAACTTCGCCGCCATTTTGTAACCCAATCTGAACATCAAAAACATCCCTT
This sequence comes from Vibrio sp. R-1, assembly GCF_035615595.1. NCBI lineage: Bacteria > Pseudomonadati > Pseudomonadota > Gammaproteobacteria > Vibrionales > Vibrionaceae > Vibrio > Vibrio sp. R-1. Next base: position 21,113 of record NZ_WPDC01000033.1, read on the forward strand.
GAGGAAATCCCATGATTGTGACAACGACACCCAATATCGAAGGTAAACGCATCGTCCGTTACTGCGGAGTGATTGCAGGCGAAGCTATTCTTGGTGCCAACATTTTTAAAGATCTGTTTGCTGGGATCCGCGATATTGTGGGTGGACGCTCTGGCACTTATGAACGAGAGCTAGAAAAAGCGCGCGCCATCGCATTGGAAGAGCTACAACAACACGCTGCAGCACTGGGTGCCAATGCCGTAGTCGGTATCGATTTAGATTATGAAACGTTTGGAAAAGCTAATGGCATGCTCATGGTGTCGGTCAGCGGCACTGCGGTTGTCGTCGAATAGTTAACCCGTATGCCTAACCGACTGATGTTTCAGGTACTCAGAAGGTAATTTCATCTTAATAAATCTAGAGAGATTTGAAGGGTTAAAATAAGGCAGTGTGGAACTGCCTTATTGGGGCGAATTTTAGCCTATTGAACTAAAACTCGAAGAGACATTACACAACGAATTAAGAATTGACTTCCTCAATTCCAATATTATTTTTCGCCCAAATCAGTGCCTGCAAGCGATTTTTGGCATTAATTTTCTTAAAGACATTATGCAGATGTGTTTTTACTGTATTTTCACTCACAAAGAGTTTATCTGCAATTTCAATATTAGAAGCACCACTACCAAGTAACTTGATAATCTGTTGTTCTCTTTTGGTTAATTTTGCGTACATTTGTGAAGTCACGACTGAGTTACCGGCACGATAATGGAGAATGTATTCTTGGGCCAGTTTACGCGTTAACCACATTTCATCTTGCAAAATTTTACTCATGCCTTTGATCAGGGTATCCATATCATCATCAATATAAAATACTCCAGCCAAATTATTCCACTTAAAGAGCAGCTTATGCTCAATATCCTGCGGACAGTTAATGATAACCTCTTTCGCATCAGGACAACTGATGTGCTTAAACGAGCTGTAATCGGTTAAGACATCATCAGAAATTCTTGAATAATCAATCATCAACATCTGAATATTGCGGCTTTCTGGTTTATTCTCTTCAAGCCAGAGATCAGAAAATGGTGTAATTTCCAGCGCTAAAGGAAGTTTTGATTCTAACGCCTCTTTCAACAATCTGGATTGCATGCAAACGTCAGAAAGCATTCTAACGTTTAGTTTATTTTCATCTTTCATTTCACCCCTCCTAACACATCAAGGCTAACATGGTTAAAACTAACGTTAAGAAAAGGGAAGTCAATGTTCAGAAAATAAGACAAACGTTTAAGCAGGCGGAATCTTAAATTTAATCTGTACAATTCATAAGGTTAAGAAGCCTTCTCAATATTAAGAATATTATTAGCGAAAAAATGAAATTTTAGTTTATATCACTCAAGTTGCTTAATAAAACACCAATAAATACGCAACAAGATTCTCATCAATTTAATATTCGCCAAAAAATAAGAGGCATGATTACGAAAAATCCATTTGTTGCATATCAAATTTAAAAACCATAATTCATGGGTACAACCAATGCATTAACAGGTGGCATTCATGATTGAGATATATAATTTGCCGACTATTGGTCTAATTCAATAAGAGAAAAATCTGTGCCTTCATAAGGCGTATGGGACAAACGACTTGAGCTTGCTAGTAGCCGATAAATAAGTGAATCGCCAAAACATAGAAAAGCGCTATACCCAAACTACTTGGAGTTTTAGGTAGGCGGTAAGTGAGTTCCCCCCCATGAGCATACATAAACTATGTGATTGGGGTGAACAAAGCCCAAACCGCTACGGCGTCGGTGAGCGAAAGATGGTGGAATGAATAAGAAAAAGACTAAGTGCGATAGAGCACTTTCACCACATGCCAACCAAATTTGGTTTTGACCAATTGTGGGGTTAGCACTTCACCTTGAAAGCAGGCTTTGTCGAAAGCAGGAACCATTTGGCCTTGACGAAATTCACCCAAGTCGCCGCCTTTTTTGCCTGATGGGCAAGTCGAATACTTCTTGGCGAGTACGTGAAACTTCGCCCCTTTCTTGAGTTGAGCCAAGATATCATCGGCTTGCTCTTTGTGTTTCACCAAAATATGCAAAGCTGCTGCAGTGCGAGCCATAATGTTTCCCCTATTTTGTCGAGCCGCGTAGTGTACTCGATCAACAATAAATGTAAACGCATGGCTGAGATCAATACAAATCGGTCGAATATCGACTAAATTCAAGCCATTCCGTTGCCGATACGGTAATTTCGTTTAGTATAAGTAAGAGTCTGAACAGTTAAAGAAAATATTATGGCTAAAGTCGTCAGTAAAGCGAACCAATCACAAGGAATGTTGATGTTCACGCTCAGTGCCCAGCAGCAACTTTTCGCTATCGGGACACTGAAAGTCAGGGAAATTGTGACTTATCAACCAATGACCCAAATCCCCTATTCACATCATCATGTGATAGGAACGGTTACTATTCGTAACCTTACAGTACCAGTGATTGATATGGCCGCAGCGATTGGCTTTCGTCCAATCCAACCGAGCGAGTATCAAAAGTGCTATTTGATCGTCACAGACTGCTTACGCACAGTTGTGGCTTTCATGGTTCGCACTATAGAGAAGATCATCGAGTGTGATTGGCGACAAATCGAATCGTCCCCCGAGACGGCAGGACATGATGTTTTCGTCACCGGGATCACCCGATTCCAGAACAAAATTGTGCAGTTGCTAGACGTGGAGTTACTGCTCTCTAAAATCTACCCACAGTATGAGTCGACCAAGGTTCCTATGTTGACGGATATCGAGCGTGAACGCTTAAAACCCCTCAATATTTTGTTGGTCGATGACTCTTCGATTGCGCGTAAGCAGCTCTCTGATGCGCTGGATAGCATCAACATTCCGTATCATATCTGTAAAAATGGCAGTGAGGCGTTGGATTTGATGCGTGATATGGCACGCGATCATCGCGCCATCGACATTTTAGTAAGTGATATTGAAATGCCGGGATTAGATGGTTATGAGCTGGCATTTGAAATGCAAAACGATCCGCAGTTAAACCATGCTTATTGTATTTTGCACACTTCGCTCTCCAGTGAAATCTGTGTCGATCGTGCCCATCAAGTGGGCGCTCACGAAGCGTTGGAGAAATTTAACGCCACCGAGTTAGTCGAAGCCATGTTGCGTGGAGCCAAAAAGCTTGAGACGCAGCGTTTGCAAAAAACGTGATCGGTTAAGTATTTAACCCAAAGCCAATCGCAAGACTATTTGCTGTAACAAATAAAAAATGAATTCTCGGCAGCCCTAGCGCTGCCGATCTGAATTCAGCAAATCAGGTATACACCATAGTTGCTCATGATGACTCAACCACTCTTGTAATTGTGTCGATAACGCCTCTTGCTCCACCTCGGAAAACTTGGCGAGCAAACTCGACTGCAAATCACAATACTCTGGTAACCAGAGTTCGATGCGTTGTCGCCCTGCTTCTGTCAGTGTCACCTCAACGTTACGCCTGTCATACCTACTGAGCTTTCTCTCTACAAGTCCTTTGCGTTCAAGCCGCGTTAAACGGTTAGTCATAGCCCCTGAGCTGAGCAATAACCGTACTTGCAAGTCCGAAGGGTTGAGACAATAAGGATAACCGATACCACGCAAGGTCATTAACACTTCAAACTCTCCAGCGGTCAGTCCCGCTTGTTGATAGAAGGCCTCCATTTTTAACTCAATACGTCTTGCCAACCGTTGTAGCCGATGAAGTACCGACATGGGTAGAGTATTTAGCTCAGGCAGCTCATTTGCCCATTCCATGACGGATTTTTGCACTGAATCCATTCGTTTTATCCTGTGTTGTTCCCTTTATTCCTTGACGTTAGCACTTCAACGAGGATGAGGAAAATGGCTCGCATTGAGCAGCCTCTCTAGCAAGAACAAATTTGCAGCGTTTCTACAGTAAATCCGCTAATCTTAAGGTTATGAAAATGTCTTGCGTATCCGAAACAAGTGATGACAACTGAAGATTTCAAAAAATCCACGGCTAACTTAAAAAAAGTCGTACCTTTAATGATGAAACATCATGTCGCGGCCACCCCCGTGAACTATGCCTTGTGGTATACCTACGTCGACCAAGCCATTCCGCAACTGAATGCGGAAATGGACTCTGTATTGCAAAATTTTGGGCTTTGCCCACCCGCTTCTGGTGAACATCTTTACCAACAATACATTGCGACCAAAGCAGAAACCAATATTAATCAGTTACGTGCGAATGTTGAGGTACTTCTCGGTGAAATTAGCAGTTCAATGAGTGATACGCTCAGTGACACCAGTTCCTTTGCTAATGTGATTGATAAAAGCTTTAAAGATTTAGAGCGCGTCGAGCAAGACAATCTCTCGATTGAAGAAGTAATGACTGTCGTCCGCCGCTTGGTGAGTGACTCTAAAGATATTCGACACTCAACCAATTTCCTCAATAATCAACTGAACGCGGCAACTTTAGAAATCTCTCGTCTTAAAGAGCAACTGGCGAAAGTTCAGAAAGATGCTCTGTTTGACAGTTTATCTGGACTCTATAACCGCCGAGCTTTTGATGGCGATATGTTCACGCTGATCCATGCTGGTCAGCAAGTCAGCCTGATCATGCTCGACATCGACCACTTCAAAGCCCTTAATGACAACTATGGCCACCTGTTTGGTGACCAAATTATCCGTGCGATCGCCAAACGTCTTCAGAGCCTATGCCGTGACGGCGTGACAGCTTATCGTTATGGCGGTGAAGAGTTTGCACTGATTGCTCCGCACAAATCGCTGCGTATTGCACGCCAGTTTGCTGAATCGGTGCGACGTTCAATAGAAAAGCTCACCGTAAAAGATCGGCGTAGCGGTCAATCGGTCGGTAGCATTACCGCTTCGTTTGGTGTAGTAGAAAAGATTGAAGGCGACTCTTTGGAGTCTCTCATCGGTCGAGCGGATGGATTGCTGTATGAAGCGAAAAATCTGGGCCGCAATCGAGTCATGCCGCTCTAAACTCTGCGATACGTACCCACACGTTGTAAATCGACGGCACGGGAAAAGTTACACAGCTCCAAATTGCCACAAAAAAGCCAAGAATTACTGACTCTTGGCTTTTTCATACGATGGCGGATTAATGTGAAAAACAGTCTCCGAGGAAATATTCGTCACCATTTCGAGCTGTATACTCTTTCTCTTCAATACGAGCTTGTGGTCGACCTTGTTCATCGCCTTTGATCAAACTTACCCAGTGGCGAATAGTGGTACTTGGATGTGAGTGGTCATTGGAATGATTGAGTACCGTACACGTTTCTAATTGAATATCTGCGATTTCTCGTAACTCAATGCAACCCGTACCGCGCTGGCAACCTAATGTCATTTCGACATGACTACCTTGCCCATCACGAAACAGAAGATGGCTTGGATTTTCTTTACTGCCATTAAACGCCACAAACTGTTTTGGGTATTTCAAGCCACTATGACGGCCATCTTGAAAGTAAGCGAGCAGGTGATTGTAATCTATCACGTATGCGGTCACATCTTGGTGAGTACCATTTTCAAGCGGAAACAGACGATCCAATAACTGTTTGGCTTTGGTTTGTTTTTCACGCTGTTGATTGGCGGCGACCGTTTCTACGGCGAACACAGCTTCAGCGATAAAGGGTTTGTTTTGGTGTTGGATTTCTGTTTTATCAAACGTCAGCATGTTCATCGTCGTTCCCTCGTCCAGATTCAATGTCATTTTGCTGCAAAGACACTGGCGATATTTTCGCCGGATTTGTGACTTCGCTTACTTGGAAGACTAGCGGATTTTTGACTACAATTTCACAACAAAAATTTTACAATGTGAATTTTACAAAATGAGTGTGTCTAAAAGTCTTGTTCGACAGTCCCATTTTCTGGGCACTAAAGTCAGAAACCTTCGGAAAAGGAACCACTTAACCATGGAGGATCTTTCTGCGCGCTGCATTCGTGTTAGCCCTGAATACGCACCATCGGTTTCTTATCTCTCTATGATTGAGCGCGGAAAACGAGTACCGAGCGTTGAGATGCTGGAAGTGATCGCGGAAGTGTTTCAAAAAGATCCCATCTGGTTTTTAGATGATGAGCCAGAGCAAATTGATATCACTCCCGAAAAAGGCAATCGAGGTGGTATTAGTGGAATGGCTCTTGAACCCAGTTTTTTGTTTTCCAATGATATTTTACAAATCGCTATTCCCGAGATGCTCTCGCAAACTGGGATCACTGGCCGCCAATTTGCTCATCTCTTGATCCGAGCCCATCAAGAAAGTCTGCAAAATCATTTCCCGGATCTTGAACGCGCTGCAGAAGAGGTGGGGCTAAAACGCCTTAATTTATCTGTCACCGATTTGCTGGACATTGCCAAAGGGCTTGGATTGGACGTGCGTTGGGTAAAGCGTACGCCGCATGATGTAACAGACGAACTTGGGGTGAGTGCCAAACAGCTCGTTACCTCTTTTTTTGAGCCGCCTGGACGCATTTACCTAAATGAGATCCTGCGTGAATACCCAACGCGATTGAAATATGACCTTGCGGTTTATATCGGACATAATGTGCTGCACAACAAAGATGGCCTAAAAAGTGTCCTCTCCGTCGGTCACACTCAAGGGTGGGATGAGATGGTGGAAACCTCCCCCTCTTCAGAGCTGAATTCACAAGATATCTTGCAAGCTTGGCGAGATTTTGAATCCAGCTTTTTTGCTGGGGCACTACTGTGCCCTAAGGTGCCCTTTCGGCAACTGCTCGATCGTAACGGATATGAAATCAGCGTTCATCAGAAAGCGGGAGTCTCACCCTCTGTCGCCATGCGGCGGATGACCGTCGTTTCGCCCTATCCCCACTGGCACTATTTTGATGCCTATGGTGAAGGGAAACTCAAGGCCGTATACCGTGGAAATGGTATCCCACTTCCTTGGGGAAATATGCGTAAAGTGAATGACCCTTGTCAGCATTGGGCCGTTTTTCGTCGTCTTTCACAACCACAGCAAGGCAGTTCAGCCCAAATTTCGATTTTAACTGTGGGCGACGAGCCTCGAATTTACTGTTGTGAATCACTCAATGTTGTGGATCCTGCCGGCAACAACCGTGTCTTGTGTGCGGGCATCGACCTCAATCCTGCGATTAATGCACAAGGTGGTGATGCTCTCGCTATTGCTCAAGAGCTCAAAATGAGTTGTGTGCAGAAAGGAGGAACCACCGCGATTCCAGCGCCGATTAAACGTGATTTGCGCACTATCGCCAAAATTCTCAACATCAACTGGGTTGAACGAGGTATCGAGAATGAAGCGAGATTAATTTGCTCACGCGGTGCGGTTTGTCCACGAAAGCCAAGATGCTATGGAGAATGTGGCGAATAAAAAAAAGGCCAACCACAAGAAGTGTGATTGGCCGTCTATAAGTGTGAACAATGGTGTTCACTAACAACGTCAGTTGGCTAGGTGACCCTCGGCTTAGAAGGGTCAATCTAATAAATGCAGATTACGTGCCAACTTTTTATTAGCGACTTTTGCATGAAAATCGGGCAAAAAACGAACAGTTTCATTACAACCACACTCATAAACGAATGACGAAATGCGATTTCTATTGCAAATTGCAAAATCAAAATTAGCAAAATGCAAAAACAGGTTTGGTAAAGCTCAAAAGCGATAGAGTGGGTTTTGCCTACGCTTAGCGGTATACATACGTTCATCGGCCAGTTTGAACATTTCATCAGGTGTGGCAAACGACTGGTCATACAAAGCATATCCGATACTTACACGAACATGGATAAGCTTGTCGTCATAAACGATAGGCGTTTCAGAAATCCTTTTTAAAATATTGTCACTGACTTTAAGCACGTCTTGTTCACGATGAATTCGTGGAATTAACACGAGAAACTCATCCCCCCCAATCCGCGCCACCAGATCGGAGACCCTCAGGCTCGATTTAATTCTTTCCGCACAAGCCACCAGCACTTTATCGCCTGCGCTATGTCCATGGGAATCGTTGACAGATTTAAAACGGTCAATATCAATGTTCAACAAAGCAAAGTTACCTTCGCTATGAGAGCGCTTAGCATTTTCAAAGTAGTGCTCAATGGTATAGATAAAATAGCGCCGATTGGGCAATTGAGTTAAAGGGTCATGTAGCGCACGCTCCTCCGCGACTTGATAAAGGCGCATGATAACGCCAAAGCCTGCCATCAATACCAATAACACCGAGTATCCCAACAAACGCACTGCATTTCGGGTATACCAAGGTAACTGCTGTAGTAAATCTTGCTTTTCAGCGACCGCAATTCGCCAACTTCCGTAAGGGAAATAGACATTCTCTTGTGCAAAAGCGTGATCAAATACTCGAGGCTCCCCAAAAAACACGTCCCCCTCACTGCCACGGCTGTCTAAACCACGAATCGCAACCTGAAAATGCTCCCCAAAGCTGTAAATACTGGTTGCTGAAAGCAATGAATCCCAATCCATCACCACACTGAGCACACCCCAATACCGGGTATCCTTCGGAGGGTCGTAGAATATCGGTTCTCGAATCACCAGCGCGCGCCCACCTTGAACGAGATCGACAGGTCCAGAGACAAACGTCTGTTTTATTTCACGTGCTTTTTTTATTGACTGCCACTGCTGAGGAACGGTGCGGTAATCCAAACCGAGTAGTGCATTGGTTTGAGGAAGCGGATGGCTGAAAGCGACCACATCATTGGGGGCGATACCTAATGAGCGTAAGTGATCGCTATTCCTGATCACCGCCGCTGAAAGCGGTTCCCATTGGTAGATATTGAGGTCGGGATCTAGGGTTAACAGGGTTGTTAAACCTTTTACGATATAGATATCACCCAAAATCTCAGCTTCTAATTGAAAACGTACGATCGAGAGATCTTCTTTCGCTTGTTGACGTAAACCCTCTTGTAGATCACGTTTATGGCTAATATGAAGGGATTCAATAACTACTATGCCCAAGAAAAGTAAGGCGAGAACATAAATTGAGACATACTTATATTTGTGCGAGGTTAACCCCATCCCTCAATCCTCAGTTTTATTATTGTTTGTTGATTACTGAGTGAACCACACAGATCCATTCGCAAGCGTACTATACCCAAACAACTTGGCGTTGCAGGTAGGCGGAAAGTCAGTTCATCTCCTTGAGCATAGATAAACTATGTGATTGGGGTGAACGAACGTAGCCAACACCGCTGCAGCTTCAAGTAGGAAGGGGATACAACTTATCGCTACTCAAACACGGCCTGCTTTCCAGTAGCGAAGAAGATAAGCCATCCAAATATCACGACGAGCTTATTTAATAGATTAACGCAAATGCACAATAAAGAAACTAACTGATTATAAATTTGTAAATATAACTCATGATGAAAAAACTGTTTTTGGACACTCATTCCGCTTCTGGCGAGATAACGTTAACCGATGGTTTACTCTACTGGTTTCCGCAATTTCTCACCCCGATTCAAGCCGACCAAGCTTTTCAGCAAATGCTCACACACTTGGATTGGCAGCAGAAAAGTATTCGTCTATTTGGTAAAAGCGTGCTTCAACCACGACTTATCGCTTGGTATGGAGAAAAAGGCTACCGTTATTCAGGTCTCTCTTTATCTGCTCAACCCTTCCCGCCACCGTTGCTTACTTTAAAGACGCAGTGCGAACAGGCCGCACAAGCCCCCTTTAATTCTGTGCTCGCGAATCTTTATCGCGATGGGCAAGACTCGATGGGCTGGCATCAAGACAATGAGCCCGAATTAGGCTCTAATCCGGTGATTGCCTCCCTCTCTTTAGGAGAGAGTCGCCGATTTCTGTTGCGCCATCACAAGGATCATGCGTTGCAAGTCGAATGCGAATTGAATCATGGGGATTTGCTGATTATGGCAGGGAACACTCAGCACTTCTGGCAACACGCCATCCCTAAAACTCGTCAAACCAAGCAAACGCGGATTAATCTTACTTTCCGTAATATTCTTTAATACCCAAGCTACTTGGCGTTGCAGGTAGGCAAGTGAGTTCATCCCCATGAGCATAGGTAAACTATGTGATTGGGGTGAACGAACGTAGCCAACACCGCTGCAGCTTCAAGTAGAAAGGGGATAGTAATTCAAAGTGTTGATGCCGTATCGCTTACGTTGCAGATAAATGAGACGTGTTGACACAAACTCGGATTATTGACATACCACTAACCAGAGCCTCACATCGACCCAGCTCCGCTGCGCTAGAGTTTTTTGGTCTAAAAATGCGCAAATTTGATCGGATACTGTAATGATGAACAAAACTCAAATAGCGGTTGTCTCTAGCCTTATCGCGGCACTGATTCTTCCCACTTTTACGAGCTACGCACAAACTCATCCTTTGGAGGTACCGCCCAAAGCCCAAAATCGCGCACAGAATTCTCTCGAACACTTAGGCCACGACATAGCGCCATCACCAAGCGTAGTCGCCCCCGTTTCGTTTCAAGCAACCGCTAACCTCATTAAACAAACTTATGAAAGCCAACTGTTTACACTGCCCGGCTTTAAAGAAGGTCACTATGCACTGCGTATGTATCGCCAAACCTTAGATGATAAATACGCAGCGGCGATTGGTAGTGATTTATCACGAGTCGCTAGTGGTTTGAACTACTTTGCCGCTGAAGTGAACACGCCTGAGCAAATTCAACGTTACGCTCAGAAGCGTCTAAAACGCTATCAACACAGTGATGATGAACGCACTCAACGCCGTTTCGCCGCGACGCAAACGATGCCTGAGTATCTCTATCTCGGGATCGATTTGCTCGGCTCAATGGCTCGCGCCAACGAATATGGGCTGCAACATAAGGAAGACGCCAAGCTGCGCCAAGTTTTACGTCGGTATGACTTCACACCCTACGCCACAGACAGAGCGATGATTGAAGCTTGGGCAGCACAATTAGCCAATCAGGTGTATTGGTTACGTCAACTCGGTGAACAAGACGTGGTTGAGCCTTTTATCCAAGCCTTTCGTGATACCTATCCAGATCAGCGTGATAGTGAGCTGAATGACCAACAATACGGCAATAAACTGTATGGTATGACGCATATTATCTTTGCGGACTCAGAATACTACCAACATCCGGTGAGTGAGCAGCAACATCCGTGGATTTACGACTATTTCCGCGCCAACATAGACACTATTTTGCTGCGCGCTAAGCCAGACATTGTGGCCGAAGTCGGCATTGCCTTCCTACTCGCAGGGCTAGAAGATGATCCTGTGGTACTCAAAACCCGCCAGTTTATTCAAGCGGCCGTCGATAAAGAGCAAGGAATGATCCCTTCCACTTCCGGTGATTTCGATTTATCTCTCGGTGAGCACCGTAATGTGTTGGCGATTATGCTGCTTGATTGGCGTTCGGTAAACCGAGCCCCGCTGGCAGGTAAGCACTCCAAAGTCTTTGCTGATCTGCCTTATGGCTTAATCAAAAAAGCACCCAATCCATTAAAAGGCGAAGGATGAAATAATCCTCGACCAGTCATGTTACTAAGCGACTTTTAATCTGGTTTTTCGCTCGGTTAAGCGAGGGATAATCCCATTAATCACAGTGGTGACTATGATCACTGCCAGCCCGACTTGCTGGGCGAGCGTGTAGTCGACATCAAAAAACAGCACTTGCCATAGGGCGCTGAACAGCAGATTCGTAAAGATAAGTGGAGCCAGTTGCGAGCCCGATTTCGCTAAGCGATAAGCTTTTGCGCGAAATACTTGCGTATTGACGACGAGGATGGCGCTGAGCAATAAAGCCGCGAATGTCACAGCTCCTGAGATATCCCAACTCATCCCTAAACTTGCCACAACATCGCGACTCCAAGGCACCAACAATAACAGTGGGCTAAGTAATAACGCTGCGACCAAAAATGTCCAGCCATGAATCTCTATCGAGCGCATGTCACTTTGCGCTGCACGATACAAACTTAACTGCGAACCCGCATTAAATAAACCTGCGCTCAGACCTGCAAGCAATTCTGGTCGCCACTCAATTGAGCCCGTATTGCCTGCCAGCATAACCACTCCAACGAAGATAATGCACACACTCAGCACCGTTCGCCAAGCCAATTGACCACCCCATAACCACTTTTCCAATAAAGGAATGAAGAGTGGACCAGTACTGAATAGCACGACGCTTTCCACCAGCGAAAGGGATTGCAATGTATAGATAAAACAGAGCTGACTGCCCGCAATACAGACGGCACGGATCAACAAAGAAAACCACATGTTTCTCTGCGGCCAACGAAAATGGGTCAACTTCATTGCAACCAGTAAAAATAGCGCCGGAATAATAAAACGTAAAAATCCCAATAGGGTGATGGGGATAATGTGCGACAAATATTGAGTCAGTAAACCGGTTAACGACAAACTAAAGGTAGATAACAACATAAATAACACTGGGAAAACATGGTTTGGCATACAACTCTCCTTACATTGCCGCCAATTGTAAGCAGATGACCGGATAAAAAATAACGAGTAATATTGACCAAACCTGTTAGAGATACTTACAGATCACCTTATGCGTAAATTGGCCCCCTTAAAATCTCTCTACTCTTTTGTCGCTGTGGCAGAAACAGGCAGCATGACACTGGCAGCAGAGGCACTCAACGTCAGTCACTCGGCCATCAGCCAAGCGATAAAGTCATTGGAATCACAACTCGGTCAGCCCCTTTTTCATCGAGTGGGTCGTCAAGTTGTCCTTAATAGTGCAGGCAAACGCTATTACCAAAAAGTAGCGCCCGCTCTTGAGCAAATTGTCGAAGCGACGGAATCTTTACTCAAACCCACGCACTCCAATCGTATCACTTTGAATATGATCAACTCGTTGGCACTTCACTGGTGGATTCCACGCGTCAGCAGTTTTCAAGCCTTTGCACCAGATGTTGATGTACGCATTTCAACCTTAACTGGTGCTTTTTCTTTGGAGGAGCAAGGCGTCGATGTTGCTTTAATCCACGGTCAATGGCGCGAATGGCAAGACTACTATTGTGAGCAATTAGCCGATGATGAGCTGGTGATGGTCATCAGCCAAAACATGATTTCGGCGAACATGCCTCCCAAGCAAGCATTAGCTCAATTTCCAGCGATTTTTGTGAATAATCCAAGGCGGCAAACCGATTGGGATATTTGGTGTCAAGCCAATCAAGTCTCGCCACCGCCACAACAGCGCAATCTTTCTTTTTCGGCATCAGCGCAAGCGCTGCAAGCCACACTGAGTGGTTTAGGCGCCTTTGTCACCCACAAACTGTTTATTAAACAAGAATTGGAGAGTGGGATTTTAAAAGAAATTGGTCAGCCCGTGACTCATCCCGATCAGGGATACTATTTCGCTTGCCGACCTGAAGCATTGCGTTCTGAAGCGGTATTGACACTAAGAAGTTGGTTACGTAATGAATTCCAACAAAATCAAAACAGACAAAAGTAGTAGATTATTTTTATGCAATTTGGACAAGCATCATTATATTCAATGAAGAATGTAGAGTTGCATATCAAAAAGATGAATAAAATCACACTATTTCGTTATTTTTCGCCTTCAAACAAGCCAATATCATCTAAACTTTAGCTAACTTTACCGAATGGATCGAATTTGGATGGATAGCTTTGCTGGCAACCAATTAAAAGAGATGACAGAGATGCGTTTTGCTCGTAAGCAGCATATTGTCCTGATCAGCTCTGGTGTTGCTACCGCTATTTTTCTTGGGTTTGCCCTTTACTACTATTTTAACCATCAACCTCTGTCATCCGGTTTATTGTTATTAAGCGGTATTGTCACCTTATTGAATATGATTTCGCTGAATCGTCACCGCGAATTACACACTCAAGCCGATTTAATTCTGTCATTAATTCTGCTCACTTATGCGCTGGCCTTAGTCAGCAATGCTCAGCATGAATTATCGCATCTCTTATGGTTATATCCGCTCATCACCACTTTAGTCATGATTAACCCTTTTCGGTTAGGCTTGGTTTACAGTGCAGCGATATGCTTAGCAATGACCGCCTCTATCCTTTTTAATCCGGCACAATCGGGCTCATATCCTATTGCACAGACCTATTTTTTAGTAAGTCTATTTGCGCTGACGATTATCTGTAATACCGCTTCTTTCTTTTTCTCAAAAGCGATCAATTATATTCATACCCTATACCAAGAAGGTATTGAAGAGTTGGCTTATCTTGATCCGTTAACAGGCTTAGCCAATCGTTGGAGTTTTGAAACTTGGGCCACTGAAAAGCTCAAAGAACAACAGAGTTCGAATACCATTACCGCGCTTGTTTTTCTGGATATCGATAATTTCAAACGCATTAATGACAGTTACGGCCATGATGTTGGCGATCAGGTGTTAAAACATTTTGCACACCGTCTACGCAATAATATTCGTAATAAAGATCGAGCCACCAATCAACATGATTATTCCATTGCTCGATTTGCTGGTGATGAGTTTGTGCTCTTGTTATATGGTGTGCGAAATTTGCGTGATCTCGATAATATTCTCAACCGTATCTGTAATCTCTTCGTCGACCGCTATCCTGAGACGGATATGCTCAACAACCTCACGGTGAGTATAGGGGCAGCTATTTATCCCAAAGATGCGATCACTCTGCCGGAACTAACCCGCTGCGCAGATAAAGCCATGTATGCCGCCAAACACGGTGGAAAAAATCAGTACCGCTATTACCATGATGCCGCTTTCCCCCCGGCTGTAGAAACCATATTAGGCAGTCAGCCCGTTGAGGCTCCTAACGTAACTCCACTGAAAAAAGCGCACTAAGCTCATCCAAACATGTACATCAGCCATAAACATACTGCGCCAAAGACGGTCATCCAGGCTGCATAGCGAGCGGTGTTAGGCTTATCAGGCTTAGGTTTAACCACCTGTTTCAACGCCGTCCGTTTAGCGTATTGCATAAAGCTAGGATCCGCCTCGCGTATTTCTTCACGCTTATGCTGGGCAGAGTTTGCCGCCTGCGTGAAACGCTGCAACTGCTCTTTGGTCAGATCTTTGCTTGGATCGTAATTCGGATATCGATCGTTATGTTTGGGCAAAATAGCCATGGCAATCCCTCCCATTCATGCGTTGTCCTTCGTCTTGAGTGTATTAGGCTGACCCGCACCATCACTCCCCAATCATTCAAATTTCTCGAATATGAAGCTCAACTTCCCCTGCTGCTCATTCATCTCTGGCTTATCTACAATTTCCCTCATCATCGCTCAGTCTGCAATGGAGAAGTCTTATGACTAAAGACCGCGAAATTCGCCAAACAGTTCCCGCACAACCCACCTCAGATGGTGATGGTGTCAAAATTCAGCGTATTGCAGGATTTCAACGCCCCAATTTCTCGCCGTTTTTGATGCTCGATGAACTCAAAGCCGATTCTCAAGCCGACTACATCGGTGGTTTTCCACCTCATCCGCATCGCGGTATTGAAACCTTGACTTATATGCTACAAGGGCATTTTCAGCATCGAGATCAGATGGGAAATGTGGGCGAATTACGATCCGGCGGCGCGCAATGGATGGCAGCAGGACGTGGCGTGATCCACAGTGAAATGCCGATTATGCAAGAAGGGCAATTGCACGGCTTCCAAATCTGGATTAACCAGCCGGCTCGCAACAAGATGTCGCCTGCGAAATATCAAGATTTCCAGCCTGAAAGTATTGTTGAACGCCATCATCCACAACAAGGTTTACTGCGCGTGATTGCCGGTTCCGTCGAGGTTGAGGATCAAACGATAACAGGCCCATTAACCGATACTGGCGCGCCTGCCACCGTTGTCGATTGGCGAGCAGAAGCGGGTCAAGACATCAGCATCAACACACCGCCTCACTTTAATGCCATGTTGTACGTCTATCGTGGGAGCCTGAACGTTGGGAAACAGTCGGTCAAAGCAGGACACATGGCCATGCTGACAGCCGGAGAACAGCTCACCCTGCGTGCAGAGCAACCTTGCGGCAGCTTGCTCTTAATGGGGCAACCCATCGATGAACCCGTTGTGCATTATGGACCATTCGTGATGAACAGCATGGCTGAGATTGAGCAAGCGATCCGCGATTACAATGCAGGGCATTTTGAGACCTACTGATGTTTCATACCCAAACGACTTGGAGTTGCAGGTAGGCCGCAAGTCAGTGACAACGTTGTCTGGAACCAATATGTACAGCCATCGACTGGCCTTTGGTGAGGGTATGCCACACCTGTAGAGGTGTGGCTTTTTTCAACTTAAGCAGGCAAAAATTCACACAGATAAGCGGTCGCGACTTCCACTTGCAGATCAAAAGAGGAATTACCCGCCACTTCAAACGCTTCACCTGCAGTAAAGGTAACCCAGTCAGCATCGGTGACACGCTTAATAGTCAGCGCACCTTTGACGACTGTCATGCGCTCTGGTGCGCCAGTACCGAAAGTGTATTGGCCAGGAGCCATCACGCCAACCGTACTCTCTCCATCTTGCTGGCTGAAGCCTAGTGACTTTACGTTGCCATCAAAATACACGTTTTCCTTGATCATTTTTTCTTCCTGTCTGTCATCAATCACTACAGTCGTTTAACTGCAAAATTCAAGCGAGAGTTGTAACCCATCACTTCACTTTGTACAAGTGCCAGCAATACGCCTTTTGCTAGGAGGTATATACTCATAACAAGGGTGAGAGCATTGACTCGGTATCGGATATGAAACATTCCTCACGAAGCACTCATTTTATTTGAGGATAAAATCACGCTTTTACCGTATGCTTTTTGCGGTTAGAGGTCGCTTAGCACAAGCTAGGCAGCGGCATAAACCAAGGCACGATGCCTTATCGCCAAATCCAACATTTTGGGTTATCCGATGCCCTTAACGCCATGAACTATACCCAAACGAC